>CBFGJQ010000177.1:0-12611 GCA_965649095.1 Caldifarciminota bacterium
TTCAGACGAAGTTATTGAAGAACTAAAGTTAGATTTTTTTAAGAATCTTCACGACAAAGCCATTTCTATTTCTGAAATCACTTATCTCTTCAAAATTCTTCTTTCTTAGAGAGTCAAGGGGAATTTCCTTCGCCATGAAGTTGCTATCCCAGATGACAATATCTCCTGCCTTGAGTTGTTTTAGACTCTCCATTTTTACCGCCGGATATTTCTTAAAGTCATAAGGGTCCTTATCGGCAATATGGAAGAAGTAAGGGAAGGCACAGATTATCTTTGCATCTTTTGCTACATTCTCTTTGTGCCAGCAAAATACCTCTTTGATAGTCTGGTGGTCGGGATAGGTCTCAAATGGAAAGAAGCAATGGACAATAATGAGGGAGATTATAATATAGCAAAGAAGGATTGCCCTGCCGACTTTTTCTGGAATTACCTCCATCCCCTTTGCGAGGATAATTGCGATTATGGGAGCAAGGATTGCAAAATAGCGTGGGCAGAGCATTGCCCTTAATAAACCCTTATACCAGATAAGGGAGAAGAATGATAGATATAAGAGAAAGATTGCCGGAAAGAGCCAGAACCTTCTGTTTAGAGTGGCAAGAAAGCCAAAGATGAAAAAAGGCAGGGTGATAAATGAAATCGCAAGGGGAAAGGTAGAGAGATAATCAAAGGGTCCGCCAAAACCATAATAACCGGGTCTGCCCTGCCAGGGGAAGTAATGAGTAAACCAGAGGAAATTTGAAAAGATTACCAGCCCTGCTGAATACCAGAGAATACTACCAATAAGGATGAGTGCCAGATGATAAAATTTAAAATCTCTCTTTGAAAAAAGATAGATTAAAACTAACGGAAAGAGTAGATAGCCCTCAGGTCGGGAAAGGGGAAGGAAGGAGAGGGCTACAAGCGAAGGGATAAGTTTACCTTTATAGAACAGATAAAGAAAGATTGCGATGACTAAGGCGAAGAATGGTTCAGTAAGGATATTGTATGAGGTTAAAAATAGAAATGGTTGGAAGAAGAAGAGAATCAAGAGTTGGTCGTAATATTTTAATTTTATTATTCGTCCAAGTTTTAAAACGAAGAGTCCTGTCAAAAGCGTAATAAAAATCTGTATAATCCTTGATGCTCCAATTCCAATCTGGGAAGGTAGAGAATGGAATAGCGTAGGTATGGGTCTTGCCCAGATATCAATGAATGCCCAGGGGTGTCTTAAGGCATATTTTGCTAAAAGAAAATGAGTGACAGAGTCCTCTTCATAGACCTCTTTTGATAACAGGGCAAATGTTATAGCAATAAGAAAGAATAGAATAAAGACAAAGGTAATCTTATTTGGGAACCTTTTCTTATCTTCTTTTTCCACTTCAGGGCAATCTAAATTTTACCGTTATCGCCTTATTGGGGCAGACCTCAATGCAGCAATAACACTTGATGCATTTTGAGTAGTCTATCTTTCCAGCTTTGATTATCCGGGATGGGCAGACATTTTCACACAACCGACAATTACTACAAAGTTCAGGATTAATTAACGGTATTTTAAGGCTTGATAACCTTGAAAAGAACCAGTTGGCAAGTCCGGTGATAAATCCCCGCAGGGGGAAAAAGAATGGTGGGGTAAAATCTTTTATTACTTCAATTTTACCAATGACTTCAATCTCTTCGGGATTAAACAGCCGCTTCCTTAGGGCAATACCCACAAGGGGGTTTGTGAGTGGGTCCATACCCGCAAGCAGAGAGCAGACATAATCAACTGCAAAGCCATTATCACCAGCAATGATTCTCCTTGGCTTAAATAGTCTGCCGCGGGCATCACGAATATTGAGGCAGTCAACAATTATCAAATCGGGTGGACGGATTTGATATATATCAATAAGCAGGTTGCAGAAGTCTTCCAATTTGAAACACTCATAGTGAAGTCCTGGTTTTAATCCGCCCGGGATTATTCCAAATTGATTCTTTATGGCAATGCTCAAGGCGGTCAATTCGTGGGTCTTAAATTTGGGGAGAGAGATTAGTATATCGCACTGCAATATTTCCTTAGAGACATAAACCTCCTTCACCTTCTTATTATTCAGCCTCACCTTCTTTACGGATCTTCCAATATTCTTGAAGGTCCCCTTGCTTGCCGCAAAGAAGCCGCATCGCCTTGCAACCTCAGTTTCATCAAAGGGTTGTGGTATGGGATTATCGCCAACCGTTACCATCGCATCGGCCGCAATGAGTAATTCAGTGACTTTGCGGATCAGTTGGGGCTCGGTAATAATACACTCTTCAGGACGGGCGACTCTGAGCATATTGGGTTTGACAAAGACATTTTTACCTTTCCAGTCTTTGTAGTTAAAATAGTCCATAACCGCCCTAACACATGTTGTCAAATCATCGGCATCCTTAATAAAGACCTTCATCTTTGTGCCGGAATCTGAGGTTTGTCTTTATAAATTAAGTCGTAGAGATATTCAAAATCCTTCAGGTTTAGCTCAGCAGGTCTCCTTCGGGCAATTGATTCAGCAAGCGATTCAAGGGTAAAGCCAAGATAGAACTTTAAGCAATTTTTTAAAAGTTTACGCCGATAACGGAAGATTCCCTGAATGAATTTAAAGAATGCATCTTCATTATGGTGGGGAGAGCTGATGATTCTTCTCTTTAGGGAAATGACCATCGCACTTACCCTGGGTCGCGGCGAAAAGAAACGCGCGGGGATTAAAAATCCCTTATTGACTTCAAAGTAGTAGTTTATGTATAATGTGATTGAGCCATAAGATGGTGCCCCTGTCCTTGCCGTAAGCCTCTCCCCATACTCTCTCTGCACAGTAAGAATTGCCCTCTCAAAATACTGCCTTTCTACAACAAGTTTATTAAGTATGGAGGTTGTGATGTAGTAAGGGATGTTGCCGACTATTATACAATTCTGAAATTGCGACAGGTCGGTTTTGAGGAAATTCTGGTTCAAGATTGTAACATTAGGAATATTTTCTTGTTTCAACTTTTCCGCGAGTCTGCTATCAATCTCTACTGCAAATACCCTCTTTGCATAACGGGCAAGGATATGGGTGAGGATACCCCTCCCCGGTCCGATTTCAAGGACTGTCCTATCTTCAACCTTGGCAAACTGGACAATCCTCTGGGCTATGGAAGTGCTACCGAGAAAATGTTGACCGAGCCTTTTCCCCACCTTTTGACCGATTACATTTCAGACATAAATAATCGCTGGGCATTTTGGTCGGTAATATATTTTAGTTCCGCCGGGGTTATTCGGTGGATATGGGCGGCAATCTTTAGCGTTTCTATTATATATGAAGGCTCATTCCGCTCACCCCGATGTCCCAGGGGGGCAAGGAACGGGGCATCAGTTTCTAAGAGAATCCAGTCCCGGGGAAGGCGTTGAAATACCTCCCTGACCCTGCGTGAGAATGTCAAGACGCCACCAAACCCGAGATAGAATCCCATATTAATAATCACCCTTGCCTGCTCGTATGTTCCGCTGTAGCAATGGAATACCCCGCGATCATAATTCTCTTCCCGGAGAATCTTTATCGCATCAGCAATGGAATTCCGGGTATGAATGATCAAGGGGAGTTGGTATCTCTTTGCAAGGGCAATATGTTGCCGAAAGAGTTCCTGCTGGGCATCTTTCGGTGAGAAGTCTCGGTAGTAATCAAGGCCGGTCTCACCAATGGCAATTACCTTTCTTTCTTTTAAAATATCTTCTAAGGTCCGAACTTCCGTTATTGATTCTTGGGCAGTTTCATTGGGATGTAAACCTATCGCCGGTAAGACCCAGGGATATTTTTGATTAATTTCAATTGCCGCCCGGCTTGTAGTAAGGTCATAGCCGATGTTTATTATTCTTGTGATACCGCAATTCCTTGCCCGCAAAATGACTTCATCAAGGTCCTTATGGAATTGAGGGTCAATGAGATGGCAATGGGTATCGGTCATACCACCCTCTCCGCTGACTTTCCGATATTCCGATATTATCTATTTAACCTCGGCACCGGATGAAATGGGTTTATCGGTAGTTAGAAGGACCAGGTTGTTTTTATCCTGGGCAGCAAGGAGCATGCCCTGGGACAATACCCCTTTCAAGACAACCGGCTTAAGGTTGTTGACAACAATTATAATCTTACCCGTCAGCTCTTCCGGTTTATAACTTTTACCAATGCCCGCCACTATTGTCTTCTTCTTATCTCCAACTTCAATCTCACACTGAATAAGGTGGTCAGAGTCGGGAATAAACTGGGCACTCAAGACCTTCGCCGTGCGCAGTTCAATCTTTTTAAATTCCTCAATCCCGATTTCTTTCTGTTTTAATTTGGCAATCTGGATATTAATGACGCCATCGTCAAGTTTCTGAAATAGAACATCGATCTTCCTTATGGTGGGGCTTACAAGCGGAGATGCGATATCATCCCACTTCTGTTCTTTAAAGTCTATCATCCTTTTAATCTTTTCGGCTGTAAAGGGGAGGAATGGCTCGGAAAGGAGGGAGAGGGAGGTAATCATCTTCATACAGATATACATAGTTCGCTCACAGATTAAAGGATTGGTCTTACGGGTTATCCAGGGTTTCTCGCGGTCAAAGTATCTATTGCCCTCCTGGGCAATCTTCAACAATTCCTGCAGGGCACCTTTGAATTCAAACCTTTCAATCCTCTCCCCGATTGCTTCCGGTGCTTTGTGTAACAGGTCAAGGATTTGATTCTCCTTTTCTGTAAATGATGCGGCAGTGGGAACATTAGAATTGTAGTATTTCTGAATGAAGACCAAAACCCGATTTACAAAATTACCAAAGATATCGGCGAGTTCGTTATTATGCCAGGTCTGGAAGTCGCGCCAGGTAAAATCTGAATCTCTGGTCTCAGGCAGATTGCGAACCAGGGCATATCTCAGCGAGTCGGGCTGGAAATCCTTGAGATATTCGGGAAGCCAGATTGCATAATTCCTGCTGGTAGAGAGTTTCTCCCCCTCCAGCGTCAAGAATTGATTTGCGGGAATTTCGGAAGGAAGAATATAATCGCCATAAGCCATAAGCATAGCCGGCCAGATCAGGCTATGAAAGACGATATTATCCTTACCGATAAAATGGACCAGTTTGGTCTGGGAATTCAGCCAGTATTCTTTCCATAAATCTGGTTCACCCTTCTTTTCTGCCCATTCCATTGTGGAGGAGATATAGCCAATCGGTGCATCAAACCAGACATACAATACCTTTCCCTTTGCCTCCGCAAGGGGGACCGGGACACCCCAGGCCATATCGCGGGTGATCGGTCGGTCCTCAAGCCCTTCCTTCAGCCAGCCTCTAATAAATGTCAAGACCGGTTCCTTCCAGTTTCTCTTTTCCTCAATCCAACTTGCCAATCTATCCTGAAACTGGGACAGGCGGAAATACCAGTGGGTTGTCTTCTGCCTTCTTGGCCTTGCCCCGCAGATCAGGCATTTTGCTTCAATCAGTTGAAAGGGCTCAAGCCATCTTCCGCAATTTTCACACTGGTCTCCCCTCGCCCCATCAATACCACAACGAGGGCACCTTCCGACAATATACCTATCAGGCAGGAAGCGATTACACTTCGGGCAGAAGAACTGCTCGGTCTCTTTGGGATAGATGTATCCATTATTATATATCTTCGTGAAGAAGTCCTGGGCAAGTCTATAGTGTAAGGGGATGGTCGTCCTTGAGAAATTATCAAAGATGATGCCAAATTCTTCAAATGACCTCTTTATTGATTGGTGATAAAAGTCAACTATCTCCTTGGGTGATTTCTTCTGCTGGTCTGCCATCACCGTTATTGGCACCCCATGCTCATCGGTCCCACAGATATGGATTACATCACGACCTTTTAATCGTTGATAGCGGACATAAACATCGGCGGGTAGATAGGCACCAGCAAGATGACCTAAATGTATATCACCATTTGCATAAGGTAAGGCACTCGTCACAAGTATCTTCATAGGGTAATTATAAATAAACTATATTAAATGTCAATATATTCATCTGAGGTTCATTAAGATATCAGGGGGATACCCCCTGCAAACCCCGCTATCCCGCCAATCTCTTCCCAGGGCAAAAACCTTCTTCAAAAGAATAATTCTAAAGAAACCCTCAAGCTTATCCCCTCTCCCTTTTTAAGGGAGAGAAAGGGGTGAGGGCTGGGGTTTCAGGGGTGAAACCCCTGATGGTCTATCTTGTCCCTTTTCTTTATTATGCAGAAGCTGGGAATTCAATAAATGAAAAATTTCATTTTACCTCAAAATACCTGAGCTCGCTATAAATCTTCCGCCCCGCTACCGGGTGGATCGGCGGACTAACCAAATAGATAAAGATAGTTTGAAGGTTTAGGTTGGGGTTTCCCCTCAACTTCCCCTTGACATTTCAGTTTTATTGATTAGCATTCTGGTGTGAGACTCATTGAGATTTCGCGGATTGTAAATGGGGTTTTATATGGAAAGAAAGAATTCTTGATAAAAGATATCCTTCCCCCGGCGGAGGCGGGTCCCGCGGACCTCACCTTTCTCTTTGATGAGGGCATCAAGACCGAAGCCGGGGCAGTGATTGCCAGGAAACGGATAAAGGGGAAGAATGTCATCGTTGTCAAAGACCCGCGCCGCGCGATGTATCAACTGCTTGAGGGATTCACCTGTCGGATTAAAAGGCAAGAGGTATCGCCACGGGCATTAATTGATAAAGAGACATCCCTTCCAAGATTCTGTGTGATCGAGCCCAATGTAATTATAAAGAAGAATGTAAAGATTGGTAGCGGGACATTCATCGGCGCTAATGCCTATCTTGATGAGGGGGTTATAGTTGGCAGGAATTGTCTTATCGGTCAGGGAGTAGTGATATACAAAAATACAAAAATCGGCAACTTTGTTGAGATATCTGCCCACACCGTAATTGGGAAGGAGGGCTTCGGTTATATAAAATTTACCCGCTATAAGAGAATAAGGCATATTGGGGGGGTGAGGATTGGTGATTATGTTGAGATTGGAAGTAATGTGACGATTGACCGGGGCACACTTGGGGAGACGGTGATTGGCACCGGCACAAAGATTGACAATCTCGTGCAAATTGCCCACAATGTGCAGATTGGCAAGGATTGCCTGATCATGGGGCAGACCGGAATTGCCGGTTCAACCAGAATCGGCAACAATGTAATCCTCTGTGGGCAGGTTGGGGTGAGTGACCATCTAAGGATTGGAGATAATACAATCGTTTATGCCAAAAGCGCAGTCTTTCAAAATTTGAACGGCAATGAACAATATTCAGGTATCCCGGCCCGCAGACATAGCCTCACGCTGAGGGCACTTGCCCGACTCTACCACAAGATTGGATAGATGACCGTTACTATCAGAGGTCCTTGTCTGAATGGTGAGGTAGGGGAAATCAGGATTGAAGAGGATAGCAAGTTTACCTTCTGTCTCCATTATGATGGTCATCCCCCCCGGTATATTCCCTTGAATATTAGTAATCTTTCCGCAGTGAGACACCTTGTCTATCTTGGGTCGGTGGGGGGGGTGGAACATCTATTTTCCGCATTATATTCCCGGCACCTCTTCAATCTCAAGATTGATGCCCATAGCCCTGAGATTCCCTTCTTTGATGGTTCAAGTAGCCCGTTTATCAAATTCCTTTCCCCTTTTCAGGGCGAAGACCTCAATTATTTAAGGACAAAGGAGATATTTATAAGAGAAGGGGATTCCTATATCCATTATCGGCCCTGGTCAAGAGAGGGACTACGGATTGAAATGGCGTTATGCCATCCCTATATAAAAAATGGGTATTTTTCTATACTTTTAAATGAAGAGAATTACATAAAAGAGATTGCGCCAGCAAGGACCTTTATCTTCACTGATGAGAATGACCCGAGGTTGAAGAACCTCCCTCCGTATGGCATCGGGATAACGGAAAAGGGGATGTATAGTGCAGAGCCCTTGCGATTTGATAATGAGCCGGTGCGCCATAAGATTCTTGATTTGCTGGGCGACCTTTTTGTGCTACAGAGACCACTTGCCGGTTTCATATCAGCCCGGAATACATCCCACCGCCTCAATCTGAAATTTGCAAGGGCTATTTGGCAAGATCGGCAAGCATCTTCTGGGCAGGTATGAAATCTGGATTTACCGATAGTGCCCTTTCAAGCCAGTAGATTGCCTCTTCTTTCTTATCCTCGTAAAGTGCGGTCAAACCTAAATTATAGAGCGGGTCAACAAATCCAGGGGCAAGTTCAAGGGCAAACTGGAATTCCTGCCTTGCCCTCGGGAATTCTCCGATTGTTCTCAAAACTACGCCCAGGTTATTGTGAATAAAGGGGTCTTTTGGTTTTAGGAGCCGCGCCATTTGGAGCAATTCCATTGCCACCCGGTAATTTTTCAATGAGAATTGAACCATACCCTCCTGGGCATAGGCATAGTAGTCCTCCGGGGTAATCCCTTGAACCTTCCTGTAGATTCTAATTGCGGTTTGATACTCCCCTTTCTGGCTGTATATATCACCGAGCAGATTATAACAGTCTATTATCCGGGCACCAAAGGTATGGGCACTATCAATAAATTTCTCTGCCCCCACCGGGTCATTCCTCAATAGGTATTGCCTTGCCTTTTCAAGATACAACTCATCAGGCATTATTCCTCCTCTTATGCCTAAATTTAAGGCCGCAAGCCCCTCTTCTTTCTGCCCGGTCTGATTTGCACCGGCCAATTTTGCGAAGATGATATCGCGATTGACCTCATTGCAGTGATTTAGATAAACCAGGCCCTCCCTTCCCTTACCCATATTTACCAGTGCGGCACCGATTAGGAAGTTTATTAGGTCATTCCTTTTTGCATCCCTCAGAATTCCCGGGATACCTTTATAATCACCTTCTTTAAAGAGATGGATGGCACTCAGCAATTTAATATGTTCAGTGATTGACCTTTTGCCCGGGGCGAGCAGACTTATAATAATTAACAGGGAGAGTGCGGGTAGCCAGACAAAAATCTTCTTGTTCAGAGAAATGATAAATGCCACAATAAATGTAACGGCCACAAGGAGGACTGGAGTCAGGGAGATTGTATTATAGAAGAAGAAGACCGCAGTGCCAGTATACAGGCTCGCAACTCCGGCCAGACCTGAAACCATTCCCTCAAAAATCACCGGTTTAATAATTCTTCTTATGTGTAGCAGCAGGAATAAAAAGAGGGCAAAGATAAATACCTCATAGCGCACCGAGACGGCAAGGCATAATCCCAGAGGACCAAGTAAAAAATTTTTATGATGGTAATAGAGGGTAAATGCTATCTCCATAAGAGTCAAGGCAATGAATGAAGAGTAGAGGAAAGGGGGAAGATTAAGGGGCAGTTTCAATTTCAGACAATAAAGAAAACCGGCACCGGTAAATACAATCAGCCCGATTGCCGTTATCAATTCACTGGATTTAATCAGATTTAAGAGGATCTCTTTATGCCTTAAGGTATATATACCCAGAAGAAATATACCAAAAAACTGGATATAAGCCTGGTGATGGGAGAAGAGAAGCCACCCCTTCTTTGTAAATGGAACGAGAACCATACCCACCGCCCCAAAACAGGCAATTATGAGGTGGGTCAAAAGGAACCCAAGGAGTGAGCGGGTTATACCTCGCCTCTTGACTAAGAGATAAAAAAAGACCAGAATATCTCCCAGATAGACCTCTATCCTCTGCCCCCAGGATACCTCTCTAACCCCCTTTATCCAGGGCACTACCACCCCCATCAACCCCTTAATATATGACTCAAAATCGACAAAATAGGAGATGTGGTATTGGCGTCTTAAGAGAAGGTAGTCAAATAAGGGAGGAATTAAGATTATCCCAAAGCCCACAACGAGCACATTTAGGGCCTTCTTTTGGGCACCCCTTAACCAGGCAAGGAGAAGATAGAGGGTATAAAAGAGGGAGATATAAAAGAGGGGGAAGTGCAAAAAGAAGGCAAAGAATGAATCTATCGGTATCTTGACGAAGCCAATATATCCTGGGAATTCAAACTGTGATTCTAAGAGATTCCTCAAAAGGATAATAAAGATAAGAATTATAGCACGCTCGTGATTCTCAAGCCTTAAATCTTCTATCTTCTGGATTGCCTTACCGATTGAGGGGAGTTTGGCCATTTATTAAAGATAAAGGGGGCACATTTGTGCCCCCTTTACAATCTTACTTTACAATCAGGAATTTGGTGGTTTCGGTCAGGTCGCCCGCATCCAATCGGACAAAATAGACACCACTGGCAATTCCCTCGGCGGTAAATAGCCACTCATAGGTGCCCGGTTTGACCATCTTCTCCGATTTTCTATAGACAACTCTCCCGGTTGCATCATAAATAACAAGGCGCACAGGGCTTGAACAGTAGACGCGATAAGAGACCTTAAATTCATCCCTGCCCAGAGATGGAATCACATCCAAGGACCTCGGTAGTTGAGTCTGGAGTTTGCCACCTTCCAAGATTCCGACCAAATTGGCATCACCGGTTATGGTGACTGCAAATGGCTGTGGACCCTGTGGGACATTTGTCCCCAGGACCGTGACTGTCCATGTTCCGGTTGTCGGTGTCTGGATCCAGACCAGTTCCTCCACATTTATATTATCCGCACTTCCCCCGGGCTGGGACCAGCCACCCGAGAAGTAATTTCCCCGATAGATATTGCCAGATGGGTCCTGGACCTGGAGGTCAAGATTATTTACGAGCGCCGGATTTGCATTCTGGGCAGCGGGATAATCGGTCCAGCATAGCACTACCTTAAGGGTTTGGGTAGAACTCTGCACTTGAAACTGCCTTGACCAGGAACCACCGGTGCTGAGACCCGTAGTATTATCCTCTATCAGTAATTTTCTTGCGTCACCGGCAAAATATAGGGCATTATTGAGGTTGACCCGGCCATAACCCTGCTCAATTCCCGGAAAGGCTAAAGACCCCATCTTATCTGCAGAATTGATGAGGGTTGACTTCATAAGGGCGGCAGATGGAATGATGCTTGGACCTGAGCCCTGATAGCCACCGGGATAGAAACCGAGGCGATAATACTGGCGAATGAGCAAGACTGCACCTGCTGTGGCTGGTGTGGCCATTGAGGTGCCACAGAAGTAAGCCTGGACAGTCTGACAGGATGGGGAAGTTTGGTTGTCGGCTGAGGAAATACCTTCGCTACCGGATTGACAGGCGGATGAAGTTGCGGAAGGTCCTGCCCCAGGGGCACAGACCGTGGGCTTTGTTCTACCATCATAAGCGGTCCCCCTTGAGGAGAAATCCGCAACCAAATTTTGTCCTGGTGCCTGCCCACTTGCTCCAACCGAGACGCAATTCTTTGCGGTTGCCGGTGAACCGACGGTATTGGCATTCGGTCCGGAATTCCCATTGGCAAATAGTATCAACATATCCTTATGGTTCCACATCGCCTGGTCAACCTGCTGCGCCATTGCATCATAGGCATTATCGGTAGAGCCCCAGGAGTTGGTATGTGCCCTCGCCCCATCGTTATATGCCGCATTGAACTCGGTGGTCAAATCACCGGGTGGAGAGACTGCCCCCAAATTACAAGCCTCCCATGATGTATCCTGAATATCGCCAAAGGTTATTACTGCCTTGTATGCCATTCCATTATATGCAGTAATGGTATTGGTATAGTCATCACCCTGAATTGTGCCGACGACATGGGTGCCATGCCCTGGTTCACAATAGTCATAAAATCCTGCTGGTGTCGTATATTCACGATATGCCTTTACCTTGCGGTGATTTGGACCCGGCGGGTCACCCTCCGGGTCGCGGTGGGAGCAGTGGAGGATATCAATTCCTGAATCCATACAACCGACCATCTCACCCTCACCATGTATTCCATGTGCCCAGACTGTAGTATCATTCTGGACATTGGTCTGAATCACCCAGCGGGTGATATTATTCATTAAGAAGCATTCGGGTTTCTCTTCAATCCAGAAGATGTCATTAATCTGGGCAAGGTCGTTGAGCCTTTCTCGATCAATTCTTATTTCAATAATCCTCTCGGTTGCCTCAATTATCTGGGCATCGGTATTTTGAATATTCTGTAATACTTTTTCCAAATCCACATTTGGGAATGGGGTTAACCAGAGCCTCAACTTTGGGTCGTTCTTTCGTTGGGGTGTCTTAAAGATATGCTTACCAATATCCGGAGATAATCTATATGCGGGGTGATAATAACCAATCCATGAAACCTGGGGCAGATTTCTTATCTCATCAATCTTTTCGCGCGGGAGTTTTACAACAAAGGCATTCTCCGGAATATAATAATAGAATTCGGCACCAAATTCCATTACCCCTTGTTTATAGACATCAAGGACCGGACCGTTGAATTGGAGGATGTAGTAGTCATACTCCTGAGGACTTCCGCGGAGAGCAGTTGGAATTTCGGGTTCACCCTGGGCAGGGTCAAACCGGTAGTGAATCATTGAGATTGGTATCCCGGAAAGGATACCACCAATACAAAGGAGCGCAAATAGATACCTCATAAGGCCTCCTTTCTTGATGGTAATTATATTTATATTAGCAACCGAGTCAAGTGTCCGTTTACAGAGTTTCAAGACATGGTATCCACCCTAAGAGAATATTCTGGGTTGAAAAAATAAAAAAATTTATTA
>CBFGJQ010000178.1:0-3329 GCA_965649095.1 Caldifarciminota bacterium
AGAAGAGTTATTGAGAAAGTTAAAGAGGCGTGACTCATTAAGGGTAAAATTGGGGATTGACCCTTCGGCTCCTGAGATTCATTTAGGGATTAGTGTTCAATTAAGAAAGTTGAGGCAATTTCAGGAATTGGGACATAAGGCAGTTCTGGTGGTTGGTGATTTCACCGGAATGATTGGTGACCCGAGTGGTTTTTCAAAGACCCGCCCCAAGTTATCGCCCGAAGAGATTAAAAAGAATATGGCAAGATATAAAGAACAGATCTTTAAGATTCTTGACCCTAAAAAGACCGAATTTACATATAATTCAAAATGGCTCGGTTCCCTGAGTATATACGATTTCATTGACCTGGCATCAAAATATACTGTTGCCCGAATCCTGGAAAGGGATGATTTTTCAAAGAGACTAAAAGAGGGAATTCCGGTATACATCCACGAGATAATATATCCATTATGCCAGGGTTATGACTCAGTGGCGGTAAAGGCCGATGTGGAGCTTGGCGGGACCGACCAGAAGTTCAATTTGATTGTGGGGCGAGAGATAATGAGGGAGTTTGGTATGGAACCTCAGGTTATCCTGACCATGCCAATCTTAGAAGGAACTGATGGTGTGCGCAAGATGAGCAAGAGTTTTGGCAATTACATCGGAATTGCCGAGCCTCCCAGTGAGATGTTTGGAAAGGTTATGTCAATTCCCGATGAGTTAATCATTAAATACTTTGAATTGACCACCGATATCTTTCCCCATAAATTGGAAGAATACCGGAGGGGACTTCAGAATGGTTCAATAAACCCCAGGGATGCCAAGTTTGATTTAGCAAAGACACTTGTTAGGTTCTACCATTCCGCCACTGCCGCCGAGAATGCCGCAAAAGAATTTGAAAGGGTCTTCACTAAGAGGGGACTGCCAGAGGAGGTTTTAGAATTCCGGATTAAAGAGAAAGAGATAAATATCATTGACCTTCTGCTACGCGCAAAAATGATGCCGACACGGGCAGAGGCAAAGAGAAAGATTAAGGAAGGGGCAATTGAGATAGACGGAGAGAAGGTTAAAGAGATTGCGGCGATAATCAAGGTTACGAGACCATTTGTATTGAGGGCTGGCAAGCACAAATTCTTAAGGATTGTTCCTTCCTAGTCTCAGGCATGACAACCCTTGACATTAACCAATAAATGCGTATAATTATATTATTAGGAGGTCTTTGATGCTTAGGTGCATAGCCCTAACTCTTTTGTGCCTTTCCATCTCGTCAGGTGCCCAGAGGCCGGGTTGTGTATTCTTGTTAATCTGGCCCGGGGCAAGGGCAACTGCCATGGCGGGTGCATTCTCAGCCGTCGCTGATGATGCCACAGCCTGCTATTATAATCCTGCCGGTCTTGGTTTTATTGAGACACCGATTGTATCTTTACAGCATGTTAACTGGCTACCCGGACTCCATCCCGATATGTACTACGAATACGGTGGATTCATAAGACCCTGGATGGGTGGAACCTATGGTTTGAATATAATCTACCTCACGACCGGAAAGACGCAGGTTATTAATGAACGGGGAGAGTATTTAGGGGAGTATACGACATTTGACATTGCCGCCGGGGTTGATTATGGAATGAAGTTGGCACCAAATCTGGGATTTGGCATCGGCTGGAAGTTTATCTATTCATTTCTGGTTCCGGACTGGGTATTCAGGAAGATGCCCGAATTGGGTATTGAGAGGGGGGGAACAGGTATTACCTATGGGTTTGATGCTGGTATTCTTTATCGCCCGGTTAATCTTCTCTCCTTTGCCTGTGTCTTACAGAATATCGGTCCTAATATCAGTTATACGGAAGGGGGTTCCTCAGACCCGCTCCCTTATACATTGAGGCTCGGTCTAAAGGTTAACCCGATTGAATCAAGGATTATCAAAATCACCTTTACGACCGATATTACAAAGGTCCTGGTTGGAATGTTTGCCCAAGAAGATAAGACCTTTATGGAAAATCTGAGATATGAATTAAAAGAGGCATGGAAGGGGTTTGGCCTGGAGGTAAACTATTATAACTTCGTTCTCTTGCGAGGCGGATACTTTTATGACTCAGAGGGGGCAAGGAAGGGTCTTACATTTGGAGGCGGGATAAAGGTAGGTGGTTTTTCTCTTGATGTTGGGGTTGATGAGGCAATGTATGAGTTCCCCACCCGAAATCGTAAATTCTCACTGACCTACCAGTTTTAACGAGAAGGGCATAAGAGCTTCTAAATCACAGATTCACCCCCATTAGCTCCTAAAAAGAGAATGGTTCTCTTGACCGGTGCCACGGGGTTTATTGGCAAAAATTTTGCCCTGAAATTAGCCCAAAGGCAAAGGATTAAGATTCTGGTGCGGAAGAGTTCAGACATTGCCCTCTTCAAAGGGAATAAAAATATCTCGGTAGTAAGGGGGAGTCTTGAAGACTGGGATAGTCTATTTAGAGCATTGATTGGGGTTGATGTCGTTGTTCATTGCGCGGGAAAGACATATGGGAAGTCCCTTGACGAATTCCTTCGCACAAATGCCGCAGGCACAGCAAACTTGGTTACGGCAATGAAAGAGAATGCGATTGAAAGGTTGCTCTATTTAAGTTCCCAATCCGCGGCCGGTCCAAGTCGGAGCTCAAATCCAGTAGACGAAAATACACCACCCAAATCGGTTTCCTGGTATGGCCTTTCAAAGAGACTTGCGGAAGATATTATTATTAAAAGTGGGATAAACTATACAATTCTCAGACCCTGTTCGGTATATGGACCGTATGATTTTGAAATCTTAAAGATTATCAGATTATTAAAGTACGGATTCTCTCCCAAATTTGGCAGGGGTGAAAAATATATAAGTCTGATCTATGTGGAGGATTTGGTAGAGTTAATGGTGAAGATTGTTGCCAAGGGTCTATTTGAGAAGCGGTTCTATTTCGTCTGCGACGGAAACTTTTATTCATATACGGAGATAATAGAAACGATCGCCAAAATTCTTAACAAGGCAAGGATTATCAATATTACGATTCCAAAGTCAATCGCCCTATTCTTCGGCACCCTGAATGATGTATTCCTGCCTGAGAAGAAGAGGATAGTTGGGAGAGACAAGATAAGGGAACTCTTTCAGGACTTCTGGCTTTGCAAAAATGACCACCTTTGTGAGGAGTTAAAGTTTACCCCTAAATATTCGCTTGCCGAGGGGATGGAGGAGACGATTGGGTGGTATCTTAAAAATGGGTATCTCTAAGAAAGGTAAGTTTTCCCCAAAAAACGGAATAAAAATGTAGCGTCCGACCCTGACTTTCGTCAGGGCATGCTTAAGTCGGACGGAAAAAATAAATGT
>CBFGJQ010000179.1:0-3324 GCA_965649095.1 Caldifarciminota bacterium
AATCATGAGATTTATTATAAGCGCTCCCCTGATAATGGTCTAACCTGGGGACCGGATACAAGGCTCACCAATAATCCGGGCAGTTCTTTCAGTCCCAGCATTGCTGTTTCAGGCAGCAAAGTCCATGTTATATGGGTTGATGAGCGTGATGGTAATCCAGAAATCTACTACAAGAGAAATCCTGCGGGTAATTACATTGAAGAATTTTCAAGTCCAAAATCGGCAAATGCATATTTCACAACTTTGACTTTTTTCAAAAATTCTATCTACTTAAAGTTTGTGCAAACTCCAAAATCGCCGATAAGAATAGCACTCTATAATCTAAGTGGGGCACTGGTCTTTGAAAAGACCTTTACCCAAACAGGCTCTTCTTTAACAATTACCGGTGAAGGAATAAAATCTCTACCACCTTCAATTTATTTCCTTTCGGTTTTGACAAACGAAAGAAAGCTTGGACTTTTGAAGATAATAAAACTTCAATAATGAAACAGAAGTTATTTTTTATGGCATTATTCCTGCCTTTTTTACTCATTGCCCAGGATTCATTGAATGTGCGCTGGCTCGGAGGCTGGCCATTTGGGCGTGCAGAATATACCAGTGCCGGGTTAATCAATGGGCATAGGTATGTTATGCTGACTGCTGGTGGTGGCATTCTGATTTTAAATGTTGATAACCCAGCACAACCAGCAAATGTCTCCGAGATTATTACACAATCTGACCGTCCCCACACCTATTTCACAAGCAACCTTCTCTTTATTGCTGAAAGGCCCTTTGGGTTAAAAATTTATGATTTACAGAATCCAGCAGCACCAACTCTACTGGGCGAACTTGATGCGATTTACTATATAACTGATGTCGTCGTGAAAGGGAATTTTGCATATATTACCGATGCCTATAAACTACGCATCATTGACATCTCTAATCCGGCTTCGCCCTATGAAGTAGGAAATTGCAACATTCGTGAACCACCTTGTTATCCTGCAACAGGGATTGCCGTAAAAGGTAGTTATGCATATTGTGTTAATTCTGTTAGCAGTAGTGGGCTGGAAGGGGGTGATTTGGTAGTAATAGATATCTTCAATCCCGCGAATCCTTTTGTGGTATATGATACGGTAGTCTATGGGAATCTTTATGGTCCAAAGATATATGGCAATTACCTATTCATATTCTATCTTTATGGCGGCGGCACGACGATTTTTGATATTTCCAACCCCGTGCATCCAGTCTATTGTAACGATATGGCGGGTGTTGGCCAGGACTGCGTGGTATATGAAAACTATCTTTATTTCCCGGACTGGGATAGTATAAATGGCGGCGGATTTGGAGTATATGATATTACTGATATTCACTCACCGATAAGGGTTGGCTGGTGTCCGTTGCCGGATACTGTATTTTGGTATAAGGGGGTTGAGTATTTTAATGGTTATGTATTTATTGCCCACCCCTGGGGTGGGTTAAGGTCAATAGATGCCACTGCCATTCAAAATCCTTATGTAATCGGGCATTATCAGACGCCTGGTTACCTAAGAAATGTCTTTATCCGCGATAACTATGCCTATCTTGGCAGTGAAAATATGCTAAATATCGTTGATATTTCAAATCCACAAAACTGTGAGGTAATTGGCGCTCTGGGCTTTGAAGATGTTGCCAATATGATGTATCTGGGAGAGAACTACGCATATATAACCGGGGGAGAATTTGAGGCTGGTAGATTGAATGTGATTGATGTCTCTGTTCCCTCTAATCCTGTCAAATTAGGTGATTGCTATATTCCCAATTGTTATGGGGTATGGGGGGTCTGGGCAAGGGATAGTTTTGTCTATGTGGCAGACCACACACCCGGACTCACAATAGTAAATGCTTCCAATCCTCAAATGCCTTATGTAGTGAGCACCTATGATTCGGTAGTGTGTCCTTTTTATGAAATTACCGGTGCAGGTGACTATGTTTATATGGCTGGCGTAGTCCAGCATGGGGGATTGTCAATCATCAATGTCCAGGACCCTTTACATCCATTCCGGACAAGTTTTCTGGAGACTGACCAGGGGAACCTGACACTTGATAATAATCGTATTTATATTGCTGGCAGTGATTCCCTTTTTATTATTGATGTTACAAACCCCTATTTTCCAGTGTTAATTGGTTGCCTGCCTCATGCATATCTTTGGGATGTTGATGCCTCGGGCAATCTCGCTATTGGCGTCAGCTTATCGTATATAAGGCTTCTCAGAGTGCTTGATGTCTCAAATCCCAATTCCCCGGTTGAACTTGGTTATTATAATGCACCCCGGGGTTACTATTATGGGGTGGATGTTGTTTATAAAAATGGATATATCTATGTTGCCCAGTGGCATCTTGGCTTGCATATCTATCAATACTACGGAGAATGGATAACTGAGGAAGATAAAAAACCCATCCCTGAAAATTTGCAGGTAAAAAGCCTCAGAGATTGCATTGAGTTCACCTATTATTTAAAGAATCCATCCCGTGTAAAAATTTTCTTCATTGATGTATTGGGCAGGGTGCTTGAAAAAAGAGAGCAACATAGACCATCTGGAACTTATACTGAGCGAATTGATAAGCAAGGGTTTGCTTCGGGTGTCTATTTTCTCTTGATAAAAACTAATGATTGGGCCTGTGCAAAGAAGGTTGTGGTGATAAGATGATACAGGTAATATTACTATTTTTTATCACCCATCCAGCAATCGGGCCGGATAAAGACCTTAAAGGCATAACCCAGCGAGTATATTTAAACTCCCTTAGACAAACGCATTCTGGTTTTGATGAATTTGGCTATCACTGGATAGATTCCTATGAACCGGGCGGACCCGTTTATAACTGGATAGAAATAGATTCAAACCCAATTACTGGTGATGATGTAAATATCGGACCAATTGCCCTTTCTTCACCATTCTGGTTCTACGGCATTAACTTTGATTCAATAAGGATATGCTCCAATGGCTGGATTTCCTTTACCTCCCGAAGCACGAGTTTTAATGTGCCAATTCCATATGTTTATGAACCGAATAATACAATTGCACCATTTGTCTGTGATTTATTCCCGGGATATTTTGGTTATGGGTCAGTGAATTATGGTTTAAATAATGGTAAATTTGTTGTTGAATGGGATAGCGTGTTTGGTTATAATGGCGATGGACCTTACAAATTTGAGATTATTTTAAACCCACAGGATTCTTCAATCACATTCCAATACCATTCTGCACCAAACTGGCAGGAAGTTGGTTCTACAATCGGTATAGAAGATGAACTTGGTGAAGTTGGGCTTACTGCGCAACAGGAGAACATTACCAATCAATATGCGAT
>CBFGJQ010000180.1:0-3312 GCA_965649095.1 Caldifarciminota bacterium
TATTGTATAGGAATTTTTCAAATTCCTATACAACAAAATAGGCTACCGCCTTTGTCAGTTCCAACTGACCATATCCTGCTGGCTGCCCTTATCAGAATACCGATTCATCGGCAGGGCGTGATAGTTTTTAAAATCAGTCAAATAATTATAATAAAAAATGGGGGGATGTCAATCCTTATGTGCTTTAGAGGAATAATATTTGGAGTAATATTTATGATAGTAATGGTAATAGTATGTATCACGGGTATAGGGAATATTATTCACCACTACCCCAATAATATTGGCCTGGGTGTGGTTAAGAATGTCCCTTGACTCTTCAAGTTCCTTGGTTGTGGTCTTCCCATAACGCGCCACAAGCAAAACCCCATCGCTTATCTTGGCAATATAACTCGCATCGGCAAATAAAAGAATTGGAAGCCCATCAATTATTACATTATCATATTCTTTTTTTAATTCATTTACAACTTCCGCCATTAGATTTGATTCAAGGAATAAAAATGGATTCGGAGGAATGGAACCGATGGGCAGGATATGAACCTTGTTGATAGACAACCCTCTGGATTTCTGATTTATAAACTTACCCATTTTTTGTTCCACAGCCAGTTCAGGTGAAAATTCTACGATTGCCTCTTTCAGGTCTATCTTGCCCTGTAAAACTTCAAAAAGCCCTGAGGTCCTTCTTAGATGGACAAGATCCGTGAGGTGTTCTTTTTCCTTACGGAAATCAGTATCAACAATAATAATCTTCTTACCTACTGCCCCGGCAACAAGACCGAGATTGAATGTAACAAATGTCTTACCATCCTCAGGACCGGGTGATGTAAGGTATATCGCCCGGTATTCCCTCTCCGGGGTGGCAAATTCAAGATTGACCGCAAGTTTCCGAAATGCCTCAAAGTCAATATCAGATGGGTCAAGACTTACTGACTTAATCTTCGGTTCTGAAGCCCGCCTGATTCGTAAAATCCCAACCCTCTTCGTCCACCTCTCAAGCCCCCTTAAAATCTGCCGATATCCACCCAGGGAGGGTATCGAGCCGTAAACCGGCAATCCCACCCTATTTTTGATTACCTCAACATCCCTTATTGCGGTATCAAAGTATTCAGCAATTACCACGCCGGCTACACCGACAAAAATACCCAGAACAATGGCAAATAAAATTGATGTAAATGTCCCCCGTCGATTTATCGGTCGGTGCGTCGTAATTGGTGGATTGATAATCTTCAAGTCTGATGTAACACCCGCCTCCTGAACCCTTATCTCTTCCAACTTTTCAGCAAAAAATGTATACAGTTTCTCCGATGTCTCCCGGTCCCGTTCCAGACGGGCAAGATTGATCTCTGCCTCAGGCATATTCTCTAATTTTGTCTGCAATTGACTTATCTGCGTATCAATTCCAGCAAGTTCAGTCTTTATTGAAGAGAGCCGCCTTGTTATCTCCTCTTTCAATTGAGCCTTTATTGCCTCAATCTTTGACTTAACTTCAATGACCCTGGGATGGTCATTTGAGTATTCCTTTGCCCTTGCCTTCAATTCGGCATCAGCCTGAAATAACTGGAAATAGAGTTCCCGAACTGAAGCGGATATAAGATTGGTGGCAAGATTGGGCAGGGTATCCTGCCCTCGGTTTATAAAATCAACAATCCTCTTCATAACATTCTCTTCTATAACTATCTGATTTCTCTGGGATTCAAGGGTAGAGATCTGATTAATTAAAGAATTCGTCCTTGCCCCGAGGTCGGCAATTCTGTTTTTCTCTTTAAAATTTTTAATCTCCTGTTCAAGTTCACCAAGTTTATCTTTGTATAGTTGAAGTTGTGACTCAATAAAATTCCTTGACTGGACATACTGGAGTGATTTCTCTTCAATATCCTCTCTAATAATTTGATTGGAGAGTATTCGGGCAATATTTAGGGCGTTTTTGGGGTCTCCCCAATAAACATTTATACGAAAGATTCCGCTGATATCAATATCTGGATTTCCGGCAATAAGCCGCCTCGCCATCCCTTCTCCAGAACCAGGCAGTTCTCCACGCCCAATCCCCTTATCAATCTTACCTGCCTCAAGAACATTTATTGAGATGGAATTTCTCAATGCCAGGGCGATTCTATCGCGGGGAAAGAATGTCAGCGTAAAAGATTTGTTATTTAAAATATCTCCGCGCGGTTTGAACCGAAAACTGATATAACCGAGGTCGATCGCCTCTCCCATTTCTCCATTTTTTATAACTGTCTCACCCTTAAAAAGTTGATATCTCTGATTTGCAATTTCAAGTCTGTATGGTCCAAGGGGTCTTTCAAAATCTGCCTTATATTCAGTCTCAAATTCAATATCATAATCCTTCTCTTTCACCACCACTGATAGACCGAGCGAATCAACTACCTTACGGGTAAAGTTTACACTCAAAAGGTTGGAAACTATCCTCTGGGTAATTATGCTCGTTTGAATATTTTGCGGACCGAACTGGGTAAAGAGACCCTCTATCGGCTGTTCCTTCGCTATTGCAATATCAAAAGATGCAACATAGATTGGCGTATAGGGTTGGCTCAGACGGTAAATAAGAATACCAACAAAAAAGGGAATAGCAAGAATGAAGAAGAGATGCCGACGTCGGTACAGGATTGCCAGAAGGTCTCGGGGCTGGAATGTGGGCATCTGGGAAATGGATTCGGTGGTTAAATTGTTACTCATCACAATATATTTTAATCAAAATAAGAGGGTTGTCAATATCTTTGAAATTCTGACCCCTCAAACTACTTTATAATACCACCGGAACCAATTGACAAATTTCTCTATCCCCTCTTCAATGGAGGTTTTTGGTTTAAATCCGATTTCGCTCATTAAATCATCTACATCCGCATAGGTCTTTATAACATCACCGGGTTGAATCGGTAAGAAATTTTTGATTGCCTTCTTACCCACACACTCCTCAATAATTTCAATGAGCCGACTGAGTTTAACAGGCCTATGATTCCCAATGTTAAACAGTTTGTATGGGGCAAAACTTGTTGCGGGGTCCGGTTCGTCGCCACACCAGTTAGAATTTGGCTTTGGAATCTTCTCTATTAATCTTACAACCCCCTCAATAATATCATCAATATATGTAAAATCCCTCTCCATATTTCCGTAATTATAGACTTCAATGGGTTTTTCTTCAATGATTGATTTAGTAAAGATGAAAACCGCCATATCCGGCCTTCCCCAGGGACCATAGACTGTAAAGAATCTCAAACCCGTAGCAGGGATATTGAATAGGGCAGAATAAGTATGTGCCATCAGTTCGTTCGCCTTTTTTGTAGCACCGTATAGAGA
>CBFGJQ010000181.1:0-3280 GCA_965649095.1 Caldifarciminota bacterium
AAAAAAATTCCCCATATAATCATAAGGGAATTTCCCTATTTTAATTAAAAAAAGGGTGATGTCAACAACCACCTATATCCCTAATTACAAAATCGCCGTAAAAGTTTGGCGACAAGATTTTTTGAGAAAAGTCCCAACCTTCCAAAAGATATATGATAAGTAATCCTTTTGCCGGCAACAATTATGCTCCTATTGACAAATAGAAAAAAAAGGTAAACTACTACATAATGGCAAAGTCTGCCTCAAAGATTGGCAGCTATAAGATAATTGAAAAGATTGAAGATGGGAATTATGCCTCGGTCTATAGAGTGCAGGATAGAAGGCGTGAATTTATCTTAAAGATTGCCCGAAATAGTAGCCCGGAATTTAATCAGTTGATTATCAGGGAATTTGAAATCCTTTCTCAGTTCAACCATCCCAATATCGTGCCTGTCTATGAATGTAGTAAAACAGAGGATGGCATTGTATATTTTATCCTTGAGTATATCAAGGGCAGTCCGATAAACGAAAGTTTTAAAGGATTTTCTGATGAATTTATTGAAGCAATCATCCAGGTAATAAATGGGCTCGGTGCATTCCATAATAAGGGTTTTATCCATAGTGATTTAAAGCCCGAGCATATTATTTATAACAGAGAAGAGAAGAAGATTGTGCTGATTGATTTTGGATTTGCGGGTATCACAACTCATCAGATCAGAAAGTATGGAACAATCGGTTATGTTGCCCCGGAGGTTATAAAAGGGATTGGTATGGACCAGCGCAGTGATTTATACTCACTCGGTGTTATTACCTATGAGATACTATCAGGGACGGGTGTAAAACAGCCGGTCAAGCCGATAAAGAAAATCCCGGAAAAATTAAACAATACAATCCTGCGCCTCCTTTCAGAGGAACCTGCCTTGAGACCGACCGCATTAGAATTATATGAGATATTCAGTGGTCTTCTCCCCGGGAAAAAATTTGTATTCCCCGGTTATAAGGTTCAATTACCACCAACTGGATTTGTTGAAATTCCCGGGATTATAGAAAGGCTATTGAGATTAAAGGGCGAGACGGTCATTATCAATGGTGAAGTCGGTTCAGGAAAGACGAGGCTGTTAAGGGAATTGAGGTATAAATACCTTTTTAAAGGCTATGATGTCTTCTCTTTTACCGGCAGGGAAGATGGGTATCTCCACGAGTTCATCTGTAATTCTATCAATTTTAAAGATTTAGATTTCTCTAAAAAAGAAGACCAGTTCCAGGTATATGCAGAGATTACCGAGAGGTTGATTGAATTCGCAAAGGAGAGAAATGTCATCATCCTCGTTGATGACCTTGATAATTTAAATGACTATGAACTTGGGCTTTTCAGGTTCATCGGGCACAGTCTCGGGGATACAAATATTACAATGATTGGAACTTCTAATTTTGACCCAAGGATAAAGGACCTGAACTTCTTTGAACTTAACTTAAGACCATTTTCTATTGATGAGGTGAGAACATTGATTGACAAGACATTCTTTGAGATTGAAATAAAAGAGGGGAGTGAATCTTTTCCGTTTATTGAATGGCTCCATAAGCATACCGGGGGCAATCCATTGTTCATTGTTGAGACCTTAAAGACTCTGCACGGCCAGAGGATTCTAAATTATCACATAAATAGATGGCAGATTGATATGGAGGCATTAAAAGGATTTAAGATTTCTGGCGATATTGAGGAAATATTATCAGTAAAACTACAGGGTTTGAATGAGAACGAACTCAATATCTTGAAGGTTTTATGTATTACTGATTATCCATTAGAATCCTCTATCCTTTGCGCGGTCGCCCCTGAATTTACAAATATCAGTTTTGAAGTCTTAAGGCTGATTGGGTTGATTAAAGAAGAGCATATCGGTGGTAGAGTGGTCTTCTCCCTTGCAAATCAGATTATAAGGATACTGCTGGAAAAGAAGATAAAAGAAGAAGAGACAACGGCAATTATCAAGAATATCATCAAGGCGATTGAGGGAACTCAGGTAAAAGGGCATCTTTATCCATTGCTTGGCAGGTTATATTGTCAGATAGATGAGAAAGCGCGGGCATTTAATTATTATCTTCTTACGGCGGAGGATGCCGAAAGGATAAATGACCGAAGGTCTGCACTTGAATATTATACATCTGCCCTTGAGTGTAGCAAGGAATTAGATGTTTATTATAAGATTTCCCTAAGATTGGGTGAACTCTATCTTTTATCCGGAGATAATCACAAGGCGATTGAGTGTTATAATAGATGTATTGAATCTCCTTTAAAAGGTGAAGCACTCTTTGGTCTGGGAAGGGCATATTCAAACCTTGGTGATTATAAAAAGGCAACTGGTTATCTTAAAGATGCCCTTGAAGAAACAGAGGAAGAAAATAAACAGGTGGAGATCTTAAACCGTCTTGCCTATTGCCATACCTGTTCAAAGGATTTTGATGAGGGGGAGAGAATTCTCAATAAATCAATAAGTATTTCAAAGAAGATAAATAGCCTTGAACTTGAGGTAGCGGCACTATACTATTATGCGACACTTGATTGGTTTAAGGGTGAATATGATAAGGGGATAAAGACCTGCCTTGAACTATTAGACTTCTGTAAGAAGAAGAGTCTTGATAAGCAGTCTGCTTATACGGCAAATCTATTGAGTTCCTTTTATCTCCAGATGAATGATGTTGAAAATGGATTAAAGTATATTGAGATGGCAGTAAAAGGATTTGAGGAGATAAAAGATGTCAATGCCCTTGTTCCCGCGATGATAAATAAGGCGATGTTAATCTCAAATAGTGGTGATATAAATGAGGGAAGGTTGATTTTTGAAGAGTCTTTAAAAAAATCCATAAAGACTGGCAACAAAACACATCAATATATCTCGCTGTCACACATAGCTGATAACCTTGAGGAGATGAACAAGTTTGATAAGGCGATAGAGTTCTATAAAAAGGCACTTGAGATTGAGCCGGATTCTGAATATATAAATTATGCTTTATCCGTGATCTATTACAAACTCTCAGAGATTGATAAGGCAAAGTCAATCCTTGAAGAGAAGATAGCAAAAAGAGAAGGGGTCTTATATCTTATAGGGCTCGGTATGGTATATTCGGTATTGGGGAGGATTGAAAAGGGAAAGGAATATATAGAAAAGGGGCTTGAGAAGATGGAAAAAGAGGGGGATGAGGCCTCTATCCGGTGTGAGGTATATCTAAAATCAAGCCAGTTCTTTTATGAAATAGGAGAGTTTGAAAGGGCATTGAAACTGGCCGAGGAGTTAAAGAATCT
>CBFGJQ010000182.1:0-3273 GCA_965649095.1 Caldifarciminota bacterium
GACGATTCCGGTGCGGACGCCTCGTTTTAATGGGGCGGTGGAGAATTTTCACGACCGGATAGAAGATGGTACCGGTGGTGCTTGATGATTTAGAGAAAGCCTTTAGCGACAAATTTGTAGGGAGGCAGGGACTTAATTGGCTCGTCTGTTGACATTTTTTAAAAATTTAGTATAATAGAATTATGGGGATAGGATGAAAAGGTATTTTGTTTTTTGTATTTTTTGGCTACCACTTTTCGCAGTTGATGTGGGTGGTGAGATTACAGAGAATACAGTCTGGGGACCAACCGGTAATCCACCGGATACACTTTATAATTTGATTGCTCCAGTATATATTCTTGATAATGTTACATTAACCATTCAACCGGGAGTCAAAATACAGTCAGATGTTCACCATTTTTCTGTTTATGGTTCTATAATCGCTTGCGGGACACCTGAAGAAAAGATTAGATTTACATCAAGGAGACCTCAACCCAATCCAGGGGATTGGGAAGGGCTCCATTTCGGCTCTGTCAGTGATTCAAGTTTATTCTCTCATTGTATTATTGAATATGCTACCTGTGCCATTCAATTTGCTTCCAATCTATTCAGAATTGAAAACTCTGAAATATCCCACTGCAATGATGGGATGTATGTTAATAATGGAGCTAAAATTCAGAACTGCGTAATTTCAAATAACACCCACTGGGGTATTTTTACTGGAAACGTTGATGATTCACTCCCGGTAATAATAGAAAATTGCACGATCAGTAATAACCAAATTGGCATAGAAATCTTTGGACCGGTTTTGCCCCAATTTCCTCAGCCTAATATTATTTCTAATAACACCTGCAACATAGAAATATTCGGCTGTGAGGTTCGCGTTTCAGATGAAAAATACTGGAATCCAGCGTCTAACGGAATTGATTGCTTCGTGAGAGAAAACATTCGCATTGAGCCAAACGGAAAACTTATAATAGGACCGGGTAATGTATTCAAATTTGATACTCAACGTAGAATTTTGATAGAAGGTCAGTTAATTGCCAACGGAACTTCTGCAAATCAGATAATATTTACATCGGCAAAGCCATCGCCAGCGCCGGGAGATTGGTATGGGCTGGAAGGACTCTCAGGACCATTTGCTGATACCTGTATTATAAATAATTGTATCATTGAATACGCAGGTTCTGCTGTTTACGGCGGACCTTTCAGAATTGAAAATTCCATAATCAGATATTGCAATTGGTTTGGGATAGGTGGTGTTGGGATTATTAACAATACTGAAATTCATAGCAATGAATGTGGTATTCAATTTTGGGGTGGATATTTATTTATAAATGGAAGCACAATAAGAAATAACAATTATGGCATTTTTATTGATTATCTTGCATTAGAACCTCATCTTCCCTATTTTCCTGTTCCAAATCAATTTCTAAACAACACATTTGATATTTATGCTTATTCTGGCGATTTTTATATAAGAGATGACCATCTCTGGCGACCGAGTTTAGAGGGGGTTGATTTTTATTTAAATGGAAATTTCCTGAGAGTTGATACCACCGGGATCTTCCGTGTCGCTCCCGGTAATCGTTTTTTAATGAACCAAGGAGCAATATTCGTTTCCGGCAAGATCATCGCGCAGGGGACTCCTGATAAAATGATAATATTTACATCCGAAGGCCAATCCCCTCATCCTGGTGATTGGATGCAGATCTGGATTACCTCGCAATCCGAGACCTCATATTTCTCCAATTGCAAGATTGAATATGCCTCTTCTGGCATAATGGGAGGGAATTTCATAGTTGATAGTTCAATCATTCAGCACTGTTACATCGGCATTGCTTTGGATCACTGGGCAGAAATTTTCAATAGCAATATCTCAAATAATATTCGCTCAGGGATTGAATGTTATGGCTCAGATAGTATGAAGATCATCGGGAATTCAATTACAAATGATTCTTTTGGGGTATACTGTATAATGGGTGCCAATCCTTTAATTACTCTAAATGCAATAAATAACAATATTAAATATGGAGTTTTTAATGAAGACAATAACTACTGGATTTATGCGGAAAATAACTGGTGGGGAGATTCTACCGGTCCCAGAGATACATCAGATGTTGATACGCTGTATAACCCCGGAGGTCTTGGTGATAGAGTGAGTGACCATGTTGATTATGAACCCTGGCTTATGTGGCCTGTTCATATTAATGAAAAAAATCCCCATAGAATGGATATCAGGCGCATATCAATTAATGTTTATCCTAATCCATTCCGAAATAGATTGGATATCTCTTTTCACATCGCTGACCAGCAACTGAAAGGCGATGATAACGGGTATATTTGTCATATAAAAATTTACGACATAACCGGCCGTTTGGTAAAATCGTTTGACAATATAATTCTAAAATCCTTTAACAAAATAGTCTGGGATGGAATGGATAATGCAGGTAAAAATGTTTCCGCAGGTGTTTATATATGTAGAATTGAAGGTGGCGGTGCGAATCACACATTAAAGGTTATCAAAATCAACTAATATGAAAGTTAAAAGTATTATTCTCCTTTCCGGCGGGTTAGATTCAACTGTGAGTGCTGCAATTGCGGTTAAAAAGACAAAGCCAATATTTGCCTTGACGATTGATTATGGACAGCGCGCCTCAAGGATGGAAATACTCGCCTCAAAAAGAATATGCCAGGCATTGAAAATCAAACATAAGATAATAAAACTGCCTTTCTTTAAAGAATTCAAGAGATGCTCACTTATCGCTGATAGTAAAATTCTCTCTCCCTTTTGGGGAGAGGGTAAGGGTGAGGAGGATAATATCTGGTGGATTCCCAATCGCAACGCCCTATTCATCAATATCGCTGCATCTTTTGCTGAATACTACAGGGCGGATTTGATTGTGGCAGGATTCAATCTTGAAGAGGCAAGGGAATTCCCGGATAATACAAAAAACTTTATAGATGCAATAAATAAGTCCCTGCAATTCAGCACATTAAAGAAGATAAAGGTTATAAGTTATGTGGCAAATTATACAAAAAGAGAGATCTACAAACTTGGTTTCAAATATAAAGCCCCTTTACAATACATCTACTCCTGCTATCTCGGCGACAAAAAAATGTGTGGCAGATGCCCTTCATGCAAAAAGCTCTTTAAGGCAATAAGAGAGAATTCTTAAACCCAGGACATCCCCTCTCAAAGTGCAACCTCCACTTACGAAGATATAATATAAAAGGTTTGTCAATTCAATGAGAATAGATATAATTAACATGAAAGGGGTGTCTATGAATTAT
>CBFGJQ010000183.1:0-3270 GCA_965649095.1 Caldifarciminota bacterium
CTCACCCTGCCCTCTCCCTTACAAAGGGAGAGGATAAGCTTGAGGGTTCCCTTGATTAGTATGAATAATGCGGGATATAGCGGGATTTCAGGGGTTTTCAAGGGGAGAATCCCCTTGATGTATGTTCAGATAAGAAACCCCAATCTCTTTACTACAACATCCCAATCACAATAATAGACCATTGCCGAATCTGTGTCCATAGGGAGCCGTTTTGGATTCAAGGGCGATGTTGCGACAACTGTTGGTTGCGATCGCTGGTAATTAAAAACTAAAAATCCAAAAATTGTATCTTTAAAGAGATAGACCCCGTTTGGGGAAATCAGAAAAAATTCACCATCCCTGGTCGAGAAAGAGATGCTCCCAGCGGTATCCCGAGCGTATAACCGAGCAGAGAGGATGTCTCAAACCGAAATTCTGGATTACCAATGTGCATAGCGTTGAGAAAGGAGGCGGTCGTATAGCAAGTAACAGCAAATCAGTCAAGCCACCAATTGTGCCTGCTAACCCATTAGATAAACAGTCCCTACCTTTAAATGCTACAATCGTATCAGGAGCATTAAATGCAAGTATAAAAATTGATAGAATGGACATATTAAAATGATCTCAGGAGAGGTCGTAAAAGACAAGTCCGGAGATTAACTTAGGATAGAAATCGGTAGACTTCTGGGGCATCCTCTCCTTTTGCATCGCCACATTGCGAACCTCTTCAGGCCGCGTTGGATTCATCAAAAAGGCAAACTGGAATTCCCCATCATCAACCCTCTTTATCGTCTCGTCTATTCCCCTTTGATACCTTATGTATTCCTCGATCCGTTCGGGCTTAATACCAAGGGTATTCTCAATTATTATTGTATGGAGGATTGCCACATCCAAATTCTGATAATCCTTGCTTCTCTCTGGTAATAATTCCCCCATAATCTTCTCGTCTCTCAACTTTAAAAGGTAAATCCCTGAGGCTGAATAAAATACGAAGGTATGGAACTTCTCTTTGGCAAGTTCAGACTTTATATCTCCCTTTTCAATCTTTCTTACAATAAAATATCTGCCCACTTCCGTTAGGAAGGACTGGAGATTGAAATCCTTCCGGTTCACCACCAACCGATGGGTCGGGAGGATGATCAATCCCGAATCCTGAATGTTGACAAGGGTCACCAGCTTGTAGTTTGCCGGGTGGTCCTTATCTATCTTACCCAGTTCATTGCGATAATTTAATGCAGTCTCATAGCGGTGATGACCGTCAGCAATTACAAAGACCGCGTCTTTTAATATTTTGTGGATACCATTGAGGGTATCTTTATCGGAGATCCTCCATAATCGGTGTGTAACACTACGGTCATCTACCACATCAATAATTGGTGGCTCCTTACATCTTTCTTCAATCATTTTCATTACCTGATTATCGGGGTCGGTGTATAAGAGAAAGACGGGCTCAAAGTCCTTTTTTGTTATTCGGGTAAGATTCAATCGGTCCTCTTTCGGTTTTGAGAGGGTCTTTTCATGGGGCAGGATATTACCTTTGCCCAATTCTTCAAGTCTCAAACAACAGATGAATCCCTTTCTGGTAAATCGCTTACTCTCAAGCAAAAAATCCTGAAAATAAGGATAGATTGAATCCTCGGTGTCCTGGATGAAGATATCCTCCTTGAGCCAATCTTCTACACACCTTTTGGCATTTTGGTATTCTCTATTTCGGTCGTGCCCATCAGCATAATGGGTCAGGACTAAATTGACAAAACTGTAGGGACTACGCCTCTTATACTCCTTCTCCATCTCATCCGTGATCTGGTCATAGGGTTGGGTAATCACATCGGCAAGGTCTTTTATCTTCTTTTGATTATACCTGATGCCCTTAAATGGCTTGACTTCAGGCATTTAATCCCCCTCTTCCCATCTATCCTTTCAGGGCATCACGCACAAGTTCTGCAATCTGAACTCCCGCACGCTGTTGCCCCTCTTCAGTCTGGGCGCCAATATGGGGTGTAAGGATAACCTGTTCCAGACTGAAGAGTTTATGCTCCTTTGCCGGTTCTACCTCATAGACATCCAGGCAGGCTGCCTTAACCTTTCCCGAGACGAGTGCATCATATAATGCATCCTCATCAACAACCCCACCCCGGGCACAATTCACAATCACCACGCCGGTCTTCATCTTTTCAAAAGCTGATTTATTTAAAATATGGGTTGTCTCCTTCGTCTTGGGAATGTGTAATGAGATGAAATCGGAGTCTTTAAGAAGTGTATCAAAGTCCACAAGTTTTGCATAATCAGAAGAACTCACAAAGGGGTCGTAGGCAATCACCTCCATCCCCATTGCCTTTGCCCTTTTGGCGAGTTCGGTGCCAATTCTACCTATACCAATAATGCCCAATGTCTTACCAAAGAGTTCAAAACCATGAAATCTCTTCTTCTCCCATTTGCCAGCCTTCGTTGATATTGTCGCCTGGGGAATCATCCTTGCTGCAGAGAGCATCATTCCCAGTGAAAGCTCTGCCACTGAGATTGATGTTGCAGCGGGTGTATTTAGGACCTTTATTCCCTTTGATTTTGCTGCCTCTGCATCAACATTATCAAGACCAACACCTGCCCTTCCAATCACCTTTAATTTCTTCCCCGCCTCAATAACATCCGTTGTTACCTTTGTCGCACTCCGCACAATGATGGCATCAAAATCCGGGATTGCCTCGATCAACTCTTCAGGAGCCATCCCGGTCTTTTCAACCACTTCAAAACCACTCTCTTTTAAGATTTCAATCCCCTCTCTTGCAATCGGGTCAGAAATTAAGACCTTCATAAAATACCTCCTTTATATACCGGGGGGTGTTCGGAAATTCCGAAACACCGTATCTTCCATCATCTGCGAAAACTTCATTTTTTTCAATTACCTCCACCGTTTTGCTCCCCGCCCTTGAGGGGAGGGGTAAGGGGGCGGGTAATTTAATGAATTTTTTTTATTCCCCTCACCCCCTCCCACAGGGGAGAGGAAGTTTTTTGGAGAAACTTACAGATTACATTCTATTTATCATTATAGTCAATCTTATAAAAAAATCAAGGATGTTGCTATACCTTAAATTGCTTCTTAAACCGCTGACCATAGAACCCTTTTTTTCAAATCGCCTGAATTCTTAAAAAGGTATTTAAGGGATTGGAGTAACACCTCTTGTGGTGTCAGAGGGACGATTTATTATGTCATAATCTAGATACATCAGGGGAGTTCCCCTGAAACCCCCAAAATAAACTTTTCCTAATCGGCTCGGCACCACCCATTGACAT
>CBFGJQ010000184.1:0-3265 GCA_965649095.1 Caldifarciminota bacterium
TACGATATTCCGTAATCGCACGCCGTTTCTGCCACTTCTTCTTACGAGGCTTAATTAAATTGTGTTTATGTAAAACCCGATTGATCGTAGAAATTGAGACCTTTATGCCTTCCTGGGACAAAAACCATCTTATCCGTTCCTGACCTAAGCGCACCGTTATCTCTTCTCCATCCGAAGCCACCCTGGGAAATTCACGCAGGGCAACAATCTTTGCCTCAATCTGGGGTGAGATTGCCTTAGGTGTCCGCTGCGGGCGCCGGGAACGGTCCTTTAACCCATCTTCACCTTCCCTCTGAAAACGGCGGATGATTTTCCTCGCAGTCTTACGGGTAGTTCTAAAGACCCTGTTTACCAACCGAATTTAAAAAATTTTTTGCCGAGCATTTATATAAATTTTTTTATTTTTTCAACCCAGAATATTCTCTTAGGGTGGATACCATGTCTTGAAACTCTGCAACTGCCGATTGACTTTTTTAAAATATTGAATATAATTCACAATGGAATTTCGCTACTATGAAGTTTTGGGAAAAACTAAACTATTACGAAAATTTAATGGCAATAGGGGTTACGACACAGCCTCTAAACCATTACTAAAAATGTAGGGGCAGGGCTTGCCCCTGCCTGACCTGCCTACCGCCCCGGCAGGGCAGACAGGTTGGGTTTCAGGGGCTTCGCCCCTGATAATGTTCTTAAAAAGAAAGGAGCCACAATGTTAAAGAATAAAGCAATGCTATCTTTTTTGATAATCTTTCTTTACCTCCTCAAAGGTGCATCGGCGCGGGAACTTGAGAGTAGAAATCATTATGTAGGAACTATCGGAAATAATAGGGTTTATATGGATTTATCTATTAATGGGGACAGCCTCACCGGTTATTATTTTTATTATAAGAAGGGTGCACATATCGAACTGGAAGGAAGCATAGGCACTGATAAAGGTTTCAAGCTCAATGAATATGCAAATGGAAATCCCACCGGCGTCTTCACGGGCATGCTCAAAGACCTCAACAAACTAACTGGACAATGGACCAGTCCGGCGGCTGATAAAAAATTCCAGTATGAATTAAATCTGATTGCCCAGCGGAGGGAATTCAAATCAGATAGTTACGATATTATCATAGAGTATCCTCAATTCTTTTTTATTAACCAATCGCTATGTCAAAACTTAAATGATACACTCAAAACTTTTGCCTATAATTTATACAGAAATTTTGCTCAAGACATAAATGAATATATATCTCTCGAGACCCCACCTCCGTTCCTTTATGTTCAATATTCCATTGAATATTTTTCAAGTGAGGTTATAAGTCTGTTATTTACCCATTGTGAATATACCGGCGGTGCCCATCCCAATACTTACTATTCAGCATTTAATCTTTTATTAACCGGCAATAAAATCACACAAATTGAATTGGGTGATTTATTTACTAAAAACTCTAATTACTGCAAGGAGCTTTCTGATATCTCCATCGCCGCTCTTAAAAATCAAAATGCCTCTTTTGTCATTGATGGGGAGGTGAAAGATGTGTCTGATATGCTGGATGTATTTAACATAACCCCTACCAAACTGGTATTTACCTTTGCTCCCTATCTGGTCGGATCCTATGCTGAGGGAACTTATACGGTTGGAATACCTTATAAGGATATCAAGGCTGTAATAGACTCAAGAGGTCCCCTTGCCAGGATAATAAGATTTTAAATGATGACCGGACTCGTTCTCGGTGGTGGTGCAGCAAAGGGTTATGCCCACATCGGTGTGATAAAATTTCTTGAAGAGTTAAATATACGGTGCGATATTGTCGTCGGCGCAAGTATGGGTTCACTCATTGGCGGATTCTATAAAAAGGGATTCTCTGCTCAAAAAATGGAAGAGATTGCACTGCAGATAGATAAGAAAAAGAAGAAACGATTATTTAAATTTCACATTTCCAAGAGGGAATTTATTGATGGAGTAAATATTGTCAGATTCTTAAAGTCGTATCTTGGTGATATTAAAATTGAAGAATTACCAATAAGATATGCTGCAGCGGCAACCGACATAGGAGAGAATGCAGAAATTATTATGGACCGGGAGATTTAATTCAGGCAATAAGGTCATCAATAGCAATCCCGGTCATCTTTACGCCCAATAAATATTACAATCGGATTTTGATTGATGGTGGATTTATCAATCCGGTCCCGGTGGATGTAGCAATAACTCTGGGCGCAAAGAAGATTATTGCAGTAAATGTCCTACGGCGATTTGAATATCCGCAATTAAAGATTTCAGCAGGGCAAGAATCTAAAAAAAAGATATAACATAAAAGATATTTTTACAAAAACATTTGATTTAATCAGTTCAAGACTGATTGAATATGATATTAAACAAATGAAAAATGGAGGCTGGATAGATATTGATACATCCGGCATTGGCTTGAGTCAATTTGAAAGGGCAAAAGAGGCGATAGATAGGGGCTATAATCAGGCAATAAAATATAAAGAAAGACTGTGTCGCCTTATTTCCACTTGCGAAGATATAATATAAAAGGTTTGTCAATTCAATAAGAATAGATATAATTAACATGAAAGGGGTGTCTATGAATTATTGCGGAATTGATTTGCATAAGAACTTTTCGCAAATTCATCTCTTTAAAGTATGCGTGAAATCTCTACCCCGGCTTCAAAATGACGAAACCGCAATTCGTAGCTTCTTTGATCCATTCCGGAATAATTGTAAAGTTGCAGTGGAAGCAACCGGCAATTGGTATGGGCTGGTAGATTTGTTAGAAGATCTCAACCTGGGAGAATCTGCGGGGTCAAATCTTCACTTTTCACAATATAATTAACATCTGAAGGTGCGTTACAATCCGGTATTACAGACAACAAAAGAAATCCCCCACTTACGAAGCGGGAGGAGTCTGCCTGGCGGATAAGACTATTTTTGTTTTAAATCGCCCCCTGCTATAAAAGGTTTGTCAACATGTTGATTTCTTCCTTTACTTCCTCCTTTCAATAAATATAATTATTCATCCGAATTATACCTAACGGTTTAACCAGCCTGCTATTCGTCCATTACAGGACATGGTATTTATTCGGAATATGGCTGGGTTGCCTAATCTTGACACGAATCATTTTAAGATTAAAGGGGTGATGAGGCTCGCCCAGCCATTCTATTTTGCGCCATGCAAGTCAGGTAATCAATCTTGTTTTTAAGTATATGGTAAACAATGCCCGCAAGTTTTCGTGCTAACGCAATGCGTGCCACAAACCGCCCTTTTCGGCGCATCGT
>CBFGJQ010000185.1:0-3251 GCA_965649095.1 Caldifarciminota bacterium
TTAAGCATGCCCTGACGAAAGTCAGGGTCGGACGCTACATTTTTATTCCGTTTTTGGGGAAAACTTACCTTTTACCACAGATTTAAAAAGAGGTGGGTTGCGACACAACCTCTTTAGTTTTTCCCAAAATCTTCCCGAACATACATCAGGGGTTTTACCCCAGAAACCCAACTTCGCCCGACTGAAGTCGGGCGCTACAATTTCTTCTTTATTGTATGCGCTACAATTTCTTCTTTATTGTATTATTGTAGCATCCATCTTTATATGGACGAACCTTACCTCTATCCTCTTTTAGGTTACGATTTCCCAGTTATGCTACTGCCACCCCCAGGGCAATGGAATTTAATTTGGTCTCGGCAGCGTCTGCCCTTGAGAGCATCACAACCGGCTTCTGGGCACCAACCACAATTCCGGCTGCCTTTGCTTTCGCAAAGTAAATAAGCCCCTTTGCCCAGATATTACCTGCCGATATATTAGGCATCAGGATAAAGTCAACATCACCAGCGATTCCGCTTTTTATCTTCTTATGCTCTGCTGCCTCTTTTGAGACTGCAACATCAAAGCCGAAAGGACCTTCAATTATTCCACAGGGTATCTCGCCGTTCTTATTCATCTCTATAATCTTTGTCGCATCAACAGTCTCAGGCATATCAGGATGGACTGTCTCGCTTGCGGAGACAAGCGCAATCTTTGGCTTTTTAATCCCAAGGGCATTCATCAATTGAATTCCATTTTTGATAATCTCTACCCTTATTTGTAAATCAAGTTTCGGATTCATACCCCCATCAGACATAAAGAGCAGTTTGTGGTAGCCGGGGATTTGGAGAACTGCAATATGGCTTAGAACCTTGGCGGTGCGTAACCCATACTCTCTATCCAGAACGCCTTTAAGGAAAGTGGCGGTAGAGATCATCCCCTTCATCAAGAAATCGCCCCTTTCCTTCACAATGGAAATACCGACCCTCAGTGCCTCATCTTCATCTGGAATATCAATAATCTCAATGTCCCTTAGATTGAGTCCTGCCCTTTTACTTTTTTCTTCAATTGCCCTTTTTTCGCCAATAAGAGATACCGAAACTAAGTTCTGAGCCAGGGCCAGACTAATCCCTTCCAGCACAGTCTCATCTTCAGCCTTTATCACCACACAACTCTTTCTGCCTCTTCTCTTTGCAAACTCAAGCAGGTCTTTGAAATTTCTCATCACAGAAATTACCAGGCAGTGCCGAAATCCTTTTCAAAGGCATCGGTCAGTTTCCTGCCCCAATCATCAATGGCGGTCAATTTTCCGAGGAAGAATCTTAGAACCGGCGGTTCGAAGACAAATTTCAATCCCCTGATCAAATCCCTATGTTCATAAAGCCATTGTAATCTATCAACGATATATTCAATATGGGAGATGGAGTAAACCCGACGGGGGATTGCAATCCTTGTCAACTCTAAGTCTGCATAGAGCTCGGTTCCATCTTTGGCGCGGTCCATTGAGATAGTTCCCCTTTCCATTGCCCGAACGCCAGAGGCAATATAGAGGGCAGCTGTAAGGGCACCAGCAATGTATTCTTCTTTTCTAATATGGGGCAGGAACTTTCTTGCATCAATATGGCAGGCAAGTCCACCGGGTGGAGTTACGACCGGAATACCTAAACCATCAAGTTTCTCAACAAAATATTTTATCTGTTCAATCGCACATCCAGCCACCGAGGGGTCAACCATCTCCCTTAGACCGACGGTCATTGCACCGATCTCCCGCATTGACATCCCACCATAGGTATAGAATCCTTCATAGACCGGAAGCCATGGTTCTAACTGGGCAAAGAGTTCCTTATTATTCGTCGCAATGAAGCCGCCACGGACACAGGTATTTTTTCTACCGCTCAAATAGAATATGTCAGGAATACTACACATCTCTTTTATGATCTCGGCAATAGTCTTATTCTCATACCCTCTTTCGCGCTTCCAGATAAAGTAGGCATTCTCAGAGATGAGACTTCCATCAAGTATTAAAAGGAGACCATTTTCATCACAGACCCTCCTAACCTCTCTTAGATTCTCCATTGAGAAGGGCTGACCACCGAGGAGGTTTGTCGTTGCCTCCATCCTCACATAGCCAATCTTATCCCTGCCATATTTATCTATTGCCTTTTTCAGTTTATCAATATCCATATTACCTTTAAATAAGCAGGTGCTCTTCGTATTCAACGCCTCATCAGTGTAGAGTTCCAAACATTCAGATGTTCCGGTTACCTCAATATGTGCCCGGGTTGTAGTAAAGTGATAATTTGTGATAACAACACCGTCTGGTTTGCAAAAGACCTTTGACAAAAGATGCTCAGCCGCCCTTCCCTGGTGGACATTCATCACATAATTGTATCCAAGAATCTCTTTTACTGCATCGGCAAATTCATAGAATGTCATACTCCCGGCGTATGCATCGTCAGTTGTAATCCATCCTGCCCATTGTTTATCACTCATTGCATTTACACCACTGTCGGTGAGCATATCAAGCAGAATATCCTTTGTCTTCAGTTGGAATGTATTATAACCAGCCTCTTCAATTGCCTCCAATCTCTCCCGGGCGGGCACAAGATTTATCTTTTGCACAACCCTTGTCTTGTAAAGTTCAACCGGAATTTCTCTGCCATCCCTTAATTTAAAAAGCATCTTACCTCCTTAAAATTTTGTTCCGCAAAATCCACGGATTAACGCGGATATTATTAAGATTTGGTTTTCAACCAGCATCCCAACCCACTGACCATTTTTATAGTATCTTCTTCAAGGTATTTATCAATCGGCGATTCTGTCTTTCGGTGCCGATTGTGATTCGCAAGGCATTGGGAAAACCATACTCTTTTATGGTGCGGGTAATTATTCCCTGTCTCTGCAATGCCTCAAAGATAATCTGGCTATCCTTACCAAAATCAACAAAGATGAAATTGGCATAGGTTGGGAGGTAAAAGAGCCCCAATCTTTTATAGGCATCGTAAAGAAACTCCTTACCTTCATTATTTACCTTCACTGTTTTTTTAACAAATTCCTCATCCGCAAGCGCCGCTATCCCGGCGACCTGTGAGATGCGGTTAACATTGAACGAAATCCTCAATTTCATCAAATTTGTGATAATTTCCTTTCGCGCTATGCCGTAGCCCAAACGGGCACCAGCAAGCCCATAAATCTTTGAAAATGTGCGCAAAATTAAGATGTTATCCCTTTCGCGGAAGATCTTAAAGGAGTCAGGGTATTCCGGGTCATCAATA
>CBFGJQ010000186.1:0-3243 GCA_965649095.1 Caldifarciminota bacterium
ATAAAACAATTTTTTAAGATTCGGGCGTGAGTAGATATATAAAATGATTAAGCCGGAAATCAGACAGAGAAATAAGAAAATAACTCCGTAACTTTGGCTATCGATAAAGAAGAAGTTTCCGCTGAGAGCAGTTAGCGGTTTAAACTCTTTATTCCCTAAATAGAAGGGAATTTTGCCGATTGTATTCGGCAGGGCGCCCTGAAAAAAGATCATTAAATAGAGAACTACCGCCCCGGTAATTGCCTTGATAAGATTTCTTGTTTTTATTATGATGTAGTAAAGACCACCGACCAATGCTATGATTATCTCAAGGCGCTGCCCCCAGCTGGATTCAATGATATCTTTAGTAAAGTCAAAGAATTTATGGATATCAGTAAACTGTTCCATTCCCTTAAGATAGGTAAGTTTGTAGCCACTACCTTTTGATATGAAGATATCAATAAATGGTGGTAGGACAATGAACCACATACCATAGATTAAGACCCGGGAAATTTTATCCAGATTCTCACGGGTAAAGAGATAAAAAATCAGTAAAAACCATAAAAAGAGGGAGAGATAAAATATTGGAAAATGGACAAAGACCATATAAAAACTCCGGCTTGAGATTGGCGAGAAGCCAAATGTCTGGGTGCCTTCAAATGAACTTTCAAAGAGATTACGAATGGAGATTATGCAGAAGAGTCCCCAAAAACCGAGTATAAATGGGTATTTCTCATTTTCAATCTTTTCAATTATATTCTTCATCCTGTAGTTGCCCAATTCATTGGGCATGAAATCATTTTTGCCTTTTCCCCATTGTAGTTGCCCAATTCATTGGGCATGGGTCTTCCGCCTGATTAATCAGGCAACTACGATTTATTTTCTTCATAAAATTGCTCAAACTTTATCTCGGCAACCAAAGGATTATTCTGAATGTATTCTCGGATTTTCTTTAACGCCTTCTCACCCCTGATGACATGCTCATAATAATTGGGTTGCCACAAATGAATTTTAGTCAATCTACTGGTTGTCGCTTTTAATCTCCTTATAACTTCACCCAATTTCAATCTGCATCCTTCAAGGATGAATATGATGTGAATATGGGTAGGCATTATTACATTGTAGTCAACTTTGACACCATTTATCTCTGCAGAAATTTGCTCAATAAATTGAGCAACTACATTCTTTATTCTGCCTGTTAAATAGGGTTTTTGATAATTTGTGCAGATAGTAACGAAATAATAGCCATTAGTTTTGTAATCATAATTTTTTAGTCGGATATTTTTTATGCCCTTCATAAGTTCATTTTCCCCCACTGTAGTTGCCCAGTTCATTGGGCAAAAAAGGGGGAGTTTTTGCTCCCCCTTTTTGTATTACTCTATTTTTCTACCGGACAACAATCTTCCTGGTGGCGGTCAATTTGTTCAGCTGTAGTCTGAGGAAATAGACACCGGCGGGAAGCATACCCTTTGCTAGGTCTTCTCTATTTAAAGTAATAGAATAGGTGCCCGCATTCTTATACTCATCAACCAATCTTGCCACTTCCTGACCAAGGGCATTATAGACCTTTAGACTAACCCGTCCGCCTTGCGGAACAAAGTATTCTATTCGTGTGCTATTGGTAAACGGATTTGGCTGATTCTGGTTTAAGAGGTTGCCGGAGGGTATTTTTACATTCTGCTCCGCTACCGCACCACCGCTATGTATCCAGGAGTCATAATAGACATTTAAACCTTCTTCACCAACATAGGCAAGCGCGGGTCCTCCATCTGCTATATAGATCTGGACTGGCCTCGTAAATGCTGGAAAGTGATCGTTAAAGTTCTCTTTTGGTGCCCAACCGCCCAAATAATAGGTTGAGAGGATGCTGGGATATGCCAGATTTGAATCTGCAATGATAAAACTGAGAAAGGGAACGTTGTAGTCAGGACGATCATAAATTATGATGCTGGGCAGGAATTCCTGTTTTGAAATATAAGCGGATACCCAGGAGGGTGATGACCAGGTCGCACCAGAGTCGGTAGATATGGAGTAGTATAAATCATAGTCATTCTCGGGATAGGGCTCTGACCATCTCCGTGAATAGACAACATAGGCTGTTGCTGAGTCAAGGTGGGAAGCAGCAATCTGTGGTCCCATTGCCCGGTCAGCGCCTTCACTAATCAAAACAGAGCTAAACCAGTTATCTCCATAATCATAACTTCGTCTGGTTAGTATCCGATAAGTTCCTGCTGGGTTCTCAGCCCAGTATGTTCTGTAAAGGATGCCAGCCCAACTATAGGTCAAATCAGGGAACCCGGAGCCATTACCTTGCATAAGTGTTGGAGTCCCCCAGGTCGCTCCTTGGTCTAATGACCTGGTAAAATAGATTTGGTCTCCACCTACCCCAGCCCCACCTTTACCTTTGTGATAGTCACAATAGAGAAAATAGTTACCACCCCATTGTGCGCGGTCTGAGCAGACAGTGTAGTTACGGACGGTATCGGCACTACTTTCAACCCAGACACCAAACCATCCACCTGGTGTGGAATCTGTAAGGACACGAATATCACCATTATTTGTTGATGCCCGGTAGAAGACATGATACCATCTCCCATTAGGGTCATTGATAATCTCTGGTTCAGAAAAATCCCAGGATGCTACCCAGCCTGTTAAATATGTCCAGTTTTCACCCATGTCGTTCGATTGGAATACATATAGATGGGAGTCGGGTGCAACCACCGCTGCCCTCAGGGTATCGCCTTTGTAATGGTCAACCGAGATTGCCTCGTGGTCAAGGTCAGACAATATTGCCCAGGCATCATAATTGACATACCCTGAATAGATAGTAACATCGTTTCCCCAGCGGAAAAGAGGGGTCTGTTCTATTTTTATTTCAGTCTCTTTCTCGCCATTCTCTTCGGGGGCAGGTAATAGGCTCTTCCATTCCTGTATTAGCCGGTTGTAAGCAGTCCAGTCTCCACTCCTTCTTGCTTCAATTATCTTTTTTACGATTGGATTTGATTCAGGGTTTACATCAAGTTCTGATGCCCCAATCGTTGATTGCGCTCCCTGAACCATCAGGTCTTTTTGACTCCTCTGCCCTTGTCCGGCAAAGGCAAAGAGGAAGACTACCCATAGCAGTATTATCTTATTCATTTTTTCTCCTTTCTTTTATTTATTCAGCCAAAGGCTGAATCCGCAGAATAACACGGATTATTTCTTATTTAGGTATCCTGATTTTCATCAGAGCCTGCCCTGAAATTTATTCAGGGACAAGTTTTA
>CBFGJQ010000187.1:0-3229 GCA_965649095.1 Caldifarciminota bacterium
TTCATTGGCAATAGTGCAGGCTATTTTGAGACAGGCTCAGACAAGCTATATATTGACAATTCAAACACAACAAGCCCGTTGATATATGGAAACTTCAGCACAAATTATCTTAAGGTGAATGGTTCATTTGAGGTAAGTGGATGGTTGAAATTCCCTGGTGTAGGACCTGGTGCAGGGAAGGTTCTAACCTCAGATGCCTCTGGCAATGCAACATGGCAGACATTTACAGAGACAGGCGATATATCAGCAGTCAATGCAGGCACAGGCTTAACAGGAGGAGGGACATCAGGGGATGTGACACTCAATGTTAATTTTGCAGGCTCAGGTTCAGCAACAACAGTGGCAAGGAGCGACCATAATCATCATTCTCTCTATTCAGCAGATGGTAGTATAGTTGATGCAGTGTATGTAGACAACAATGGAAAACTCGGCATAGGTACCAAGACGCCTCAGGGGGCTATTGACACAGCAGGTGGCTCTATAACAGTAAATGGAAGTGACACCTCGGCTGGCACTGGACCAGGACAACAAAAGCCTTCCCTTGGCACGGCAGGACTTGGATGGATGTTAATGGGCTATGGAGGTGCTGGTGGTGGAAACCTTGAGCTTTACTCAAAAGGACATTCGTCAAGGCCTGGTGAATTTAGATTTGTATATGGAGGAGGCACTAATATGGGGAAGGTGAAATTTGCTCATTATGACGGTAGTGGCTGGAACACAAGGGTAATGATAATGCCCAATGGCTATATAGGGCTGGGAATGGGAGATACAGAACCTTCCTATCCTATACATCATAGTAGTGGAGCTCGTTTGACAGCAGGAGGTGTATGGACAAATGCCTCAAGCAGGGATTATAAGGAGAACATCCAACCACTTTCAACTGATAAGGCAATAGAGGCATTAAGGGTGCTTGAGCCTGTTACATTCAATTACAAGGCAGAGCCTGGGGAGACTTATGTTGGTTTCATAGCAGAGGATGTTCCAGAGCTTGTAGCAACAAAGGACAGGAAATCCCTTAATCCAATGGACATAGTAGCAGTGCTTACAAAGGTGGTGAAGGAACAGGATGAAAAGATAAAGGCACTTGAGGCAGAGAACAGAGAGATAAAGGAGAAACTCATAACCATTGAGGCAGAAAACATCTCCATCAAACAAGAGCTTAAGGAGAGGATTGCAACACTTGAAAGACAATTAAGGCTTATGAACTCTGTAGCGAGCAGGTAGAGTATGGCGAGACCCCCTCAAGGGGTCTCGCTTTTCAACATTCTGAACATCTCATCCGAGATTTTATCAATAATTTGAGAATCTTCTGATAAACCCATCTTAGAAATTTCCTCACTAATCCTGTCGATAAATTTGAGAACAGGCTGCCATTCCTTGACCTTAGTAAGAAAATTCAGGAATTTTTTACAGTACATGTCGACGCTAAAATTCTGTTCAGCAAATCTTTTCCCGTTCATCCCTATATGCTCCCGCAACCTTTTATCCTGAACCAGTTGGTTTATTGCCTTATATAGATTCTCCTCTTCTTTCTCGTCTACATCGACTTTTATAACACACGTATCAGGGAGTTCCCTGTAAAAGCCAACATTATTGACGACAACAGGCTTTGCAAAATAAAGCTGCTCTATTAATGAGCCTGATGCCCCTTCTGTTACGGGATATCTAAGGTTTACAACAATGTCAGAAGCAGAGAGATATCTATAGAGAAAATTATCATCTTGATAACCCAAAAATCTCACAGTGTCTTGAAGTTTATATTGTTCTATAAGAGATTGAAGTTTCGAATAATAGAACTTGTGGGGGCATGGACCAATAATAAAATAAAGAACTTTTTCTGCTAAGTCATGATGTTTACCGAGGATCTCTATTAATCTGTCAATTCTCTTATTTGGATTTACATGTCCAACACTCAGGATTAGTATCTTCTCATCAGAAATACCCAACTCTCCTTTCTTAGTAAGAATATCCATAAATTTATCATAAGAGTAAAAAGGATGATAGATAATGTCAACAGGGCCTAAAAACATTTTATTCACTGCGTCACCATGAAATCTCGAATGGACAACTAAAGCTATTGCATTCTCTACAGCATGCTCAAAAAGCGGATATTTCATGACCTTCTCTGTTTCCCATACTGGAGTTTTTTTTCCATTAATTGAAGTAGAGGCGATATGGGATCCATCCTTCCCGTAAAATTTTTCCATAACCTTTATGTATGCCTGCCTATCACCTATTTGTTGATAGTAGGCGGCAAAAAAGTGTTGCATAACATAATCATGCAATATTATTATGCCGGGAAATATTTTCGATGCCTCGTAGATATCTTTATGAAATGCCAAATTATTTCCTATGTTATAAACAGCAAAATCATAATTTTTCAATCTTTCTGTCAATTCACTGCCTGGCGAAAAATGTAATATATCTAAATTCGTTGGGAGTAAATCTTCAAATTTCTCTGATACCCATATGTCAACTTTGCAAGCTTTGCTTAATTCTTCAGAGATAGATTGACTGTATCTGCCTATTGCGCTGTTCTTCGAAAACGGTGTAAACCACGCTATTTTCATCCAATTAAGGCCCCTATCACGTTTTTCCAGGAAATATTTAATGATATAGTCTTCTCGTAACCGCTATATCCCATCTTCTTTGCCTTTTTTCGATTTGAATATAATTCATCCATAGCGTTTGCGATATCTTCAGGTGTTGGTGATACAACATAACCGCTAATACCATTATCTACTATCTCGAGTGGCCCTCCAGAATCGATACAGGTGATAACAGGTTTTCTGGAATAAAAGCTTTCAAGTGTCACAAACCCGTAATCCTCGTTATAAGGTATAAAAAGGCAACCTAATGCATTAGCAAAGAGTTTGATTTTGTCCTCCTGCGAAATAATGCCCAACATTCTAACTCTACCATCCAACCTATGCTTTTTTATTAAACCGAACAGATACTCCTCATAGGACTTATCATCAGGACCACCAGCTATAACAAGCTCCACATCAGTTTTTACATATTTCATACTCTCTATTGCGAGAGCCTGCCTTTTGATTGTATTTACTCTGCTTGGATAAAAAATGTATTTACCGAATTCCTCACAATAAAAGTTATCAGCATCATCTAATGGGGGATAAAGAGGTATCGAATCTATATTATTAAAATCCTTCAATCTTTTTGAAACAACCTTTGAGATTGTATATATTTTCTTTGCTTCTCTTAAGAAGGT
>CBFGJQ010000188.1:0-12296 GCA_965649095.1 Caldifarciminota bacterium
TGTTAGAGACAAGAATATTTATTTAAAGGAACTACATATACAGCGACGCCAGAAAAAGAAATTCTGAGTTTATCATTGACATCAATTAAAAAATAGATATTATTTTTCCACAATGGCGAAGGAATACTGGCATACATTATCCATAGATGCAGTATTTGAATCGCTCAAAACAAGTGCGGAAGGACTAAATTCAGAAGAGGCGCGCAACCGTCTTGAAAAATTTGGTCCCAATGAGATAAAAAAGGCGAAGAAAAAGACCCCCTTGGAGATGCTTCTTGATCAGTTCAAGGACTTTATGATTCTGATTCTTATTGGGGCGGCGATAATCTCCGGGATTATTGGAGAACCAGTTGATACAATCGCAATAATTGTCATTGTAATTCTCAATGGTGTGATTGGATTCGTTCAGGAATACCGGGCAGAAAAGGCGATTGAGGCATTGAAGAAGATGGCACAGGCGAATATCAATGTGCGGAGGAATAATATTCTATATACAATTCCGGTTTCTGAAATTGTGCCTGGTGATATAGTCCTACTTGAAGCAGGGAATATCGTGCCGGCGGATTTAAGGCTTATTGAGGTTGCCCAGTTAAAGATTGATGAGGCACCATTAACCGGGGAATCGGTTGCAGTAGAGAAATTTACCAAAGAACTCAATGACCCACAAATTCCACTTGGTGATAGAAAGAATATGGCATATAAAGGCACCATCGTCACCTATGGCAGGGGAGCCGGTGTGGTGGTCGCAACCGGAATGGATACGGAACTTGGCAAGATTGCCACAATGATACAGGAAGAGGAGGGGGTAAAGACACCTTTACAGCAGAGGTTAACCACTTTTGGCAAATGGCTTACTATCATATTTCTTGTGGTATGTGGCATAGTCTTTCTCTTTGGGATTCGGCGGGGAGAATCGATAACCTTAATGTTTTTGACTGCGGTTAGTCTTGCGGTTGCGGCAATACCTGAGGCACTACCGGCCGTCGTTACGATTGCCCTGGCCTTGGGCGCCAAAAAGATGGTAAAAGAAAATGCACTGATGCGGAAATTATCAGCAGTTGAGACTCTCGGCTCAGTGACCTATATCTGTTCAGATAAGACCGGAACCCTTACCCAGAACAAGATGGTTGTGCGCGAGATTTTTATTAATAATAAGATAGTAAGGGAAGACGATTTTATTGATTACGCCGAGAAGAATCCTGAATTCTTTCTTGCCCTTGCCCTGAGCAATGATGCCCAGTATGATAAGGATGGTAAGATAATTGGTGACCCAACCGAGACCGCCCTCTGTGTTGCCGCTTATGAGGCAGGATTTGATAAGCGGGAATTGATAAAAAGGCATCCCCGTATTGCCGAAATTCCATTTGATTCAGATAGGAAGTGTATGACTACAATCCATAAGATGGAAGAGGGCAGGATAATCAGTTTCACAAAAGGGGCGATAGATTCACTCCTTGAAAAGTCAAATGGCTACCTGATGGATGGTGAAGTCAAAAAAGATTTTAAATCCCTTAACAAGGCAAATCTGAAGATGGCAAATGATGGATTGAGGGTGCTGGCAATTGCAATGCGGGAATGGGAGGAAATGCCGAAAAATTTAAATCCTGCATATATTGAAGATGAATTGATAATTCTTGGACTTGTCGGAATGATTGACCCACCAAGATTAGAAGTTAAGGATGCGATAAAGGAGTGTAAGACCGCAGGAATAATTCCGGTGATGATTACCGGTGACCATCCAATCACTGCCCGTTCAATCGCCTATCAACTCGGGATTATGGGTGATGATGCCCAGGCGGTTATTACCGGCAGGGAACTTGATGCATTATCACTTGAAGAGTTTGAAGAGAGGGTTGAGCATATTAGAGTTTACGCCCGGGTTGCCCCAGAGCAAAAATTAAAGATAGTTAAGGCATTGCAGGATAAAGGACAGTATGTAGCGATGACCGGTGATGGTGTGAATGATGCACCTGCCCTCAAAAGGGCAAATATTGGTGTGGCAATGGGCATAATAGGGACCGAGGTCTCTAAAGAGGCATCCCATATGATTCTCCTTGATGATAACTTTGCGACAATTGTGAAGGCAGTGAGGGAAGGAAGGAGGATATTTGATAATATAATCAAATTTATTAAATACATAATGTCCTGCAACATTGCCGAGATTTTGCTCATCTTTCTTGCTCCATTCTTTGGATTACCAATTCCTCTTTTACCAATTCAAATACTCTGGATTAATCTCGTTACTGACAGCCTACCGGCGCTGGCATTAGCCTTTGACCCCGCTGACCCTGATGTGATGAAGCGAAAACCGCGTCCCCCAAATCAGGGTATATTCTCTCAGGGGGTTGGCACATATATTATTTTTGTAGGTTGTATTATCGCATTTATCTGTTTAATGCTACAATTTTTAGAGATAAAATCGGATATCCACTGGCGAACAATGGTCTTCACGGTTGTTACATTCAGTGAATTGGGGAATGCGTTGGCAGTAAGGTCTCAAAGGGAGTCAATTTTCAAGCTTGGGCTCTTCTCAAATCGGGTTATGGTCTTTACCATCCTGTTCCTTGTCGTCTTACAACTTTGCGTGATATACTTACCATTTGCCCAGGTGATATTCAAGACCCGGGCTTTGACAATCAGGGAACTGATTCTCTGTTTTATCCTTTCCTCTGTGGTTTTCTTTATGGTAGAGGTTGAGAAGTTGATAAAGCGTTTGCCGAAAGGGGTTGACATTTGATTTTTTCTATATATAATTGGCTATGCCAATAAAGAAGAGGTCAAGGAGCGTCCTTAAAAATATCCGCAAATCCCGGCGTCGTTATCTCGCCAATCTTACCAAGAAGAAGGTTTTGAAGGCTGCGCTCAAGGGTATCAGAAGGGCAAAATCAAAGGAAGAGGCCCGGAAGTTATATCCCGGGGTTCAGGCAATAATTGATAAGTCTATTCAGGATGGAATAATCAAAAAGAATACCGCCAGTCGCTATAAATCTCGGTTGATGAAGTTTATCAACAATCAACTGGGATAGTTTGAAGAGGTTAATCCTTTTTTTTGCAATTAGAATTCTCTGTATTCTTTTTGTTGCCAGTTTCTTTGAACCGAGAGACTATGAATACGGTGAGATTGCCCGAAATTTAGTCGCCGGAAACGGTTTCAGCCGTTCGCTTGATACCGGGGGCAGGCTTTATCTAACCTCTTCCCATGCCCCGCTTTATCCCTACTTTTTATCCCTTTTCTATAGAATTGGGAACCACCCAATAATATTTTTTGTTATCCAGGTCCTCCAGGCTGTCCTTGCCACTATTACAATTCTCTTTGTTATGAAGACGGCGGAGGTTGTGTATAACCACGATGTGGCGAGGATAACCGGCTGGCTTTTAGGATTCTATCCACCATTTATCTACCACTGCACAAAGCTTGCGCCGACAATTATGTTTCTCTTTTTTCTCTCTATTACCTTATATTTGATCCTCAAGGGAGTGGATAAGAGACCTTTTCCCTTGCTCGGGACTGGTGTATGCCTTGGGCTTACCATATTGACCGACCCAGTTGCCTTCGTCTTATATCCTGCAATATTTATCTGGTTCCTTTTGAGAAGGATTGAATCTTCTAAATTCCTTCTCCTCTTAACCATATCCATCCTGACGATTCTCCCCTGGACAGTAAGAAATTACATGGTCCACAAAAGAATTGTGCCGGTAACCACCCAGTTTGCTGTAAATTTCTGGATTGGCAATAACCCTAATGCCACGGGGACTGATTTCTACCAGGTTAAATCAGCGGATGATTATATACTGATGACCCACAGCCTGCCTTTGAATATACAGGATAGTCTGAAGAACTTAAGCGAGATTGAACGGGCAGATTTTTATCTCAGCAGGGCGATTGGGTTTATAAGGAATAGTCCCGGTCAATTCTTCAGGTTGCTCATTAAAAAATTTTATTACTACTGGTGGTTTATCCCTTCTAATGAATATCTACCTACTGACCGTGAAAGGTATAGGACATTTCTTATAATCTCGTATGTTCCAATCCTGTTTCTGGGGCTGTTTGGGATTGCCCTTGCCTTACAATTCTCTATAAAGAATTTAATCCCGGTTCTGGTGATTATCTTTATCTCCCTTTTGTATATCATTGCCCATGTTGGTCCTTTAAGATATAGAATGCCGGTGGAACTATATCTGATATTATATTCTGCAGTTTCATTAAACTTTTGTTATGAGAGGATAGTTAGTGCTTTATTCTACTAAGTCTTGATTTTTCCCTAAAATTACCTATAATTGTCTTTATAAAAGGAGGAAAATGGGACGCTATTTTATAACTTCGGAATCGGTTACCGAGGGCCATCCTGATAAGATTTGTGACCAGGCATCGGATGCGATTCTGGATGCAATCTTAGAGAAGGATCCGTTTGGTCGGGTTGCCTGTGAGGTCTTGACCACCCGGGGTATGGTCTTTGTGGCAGGTGAGATTACTACGAACTGTTATGTGGAAATTCCCGACCTGATTCGTGATTTACTTTATGAAATTGGTTATACCGACACTGATATGGGGATAGATGCCCAGACCTGCGCAATCGTCACCTCTATTCAGGAGCAGTCTTCGGATATTGCAATGGGAGTAAATATTGGTGGTGCTGGGGACCAGGGCATGATGTTTGGATTTGCAACCCGGGAGACAAAGGAGCTTATGCCTATGCCCATAATCCTTGCCCATAAACTTGTGCGCCGCCTCGCCGAGGTGCGTAAGGCAAATATCCTGACTTATCTAAGGCCCGATGGTAAGTCCCAGGTCACTGTTGAATATGAAGATGATAAACCGGTTCGGGTTGATACAGTGATTCTTTCTGCCCAGCACCATCCGGATGCCAAGAACGAGAAGATCCATGCGGATTTAAAGGATTATGTGGTTCGGGAAGTAATTCCTCCGGAGCTTATTGATGATAGAACAAAAATTTTTATAAATCCAACCGGAAGATTTGTTATTGGTGGCCCCCAGGGTGATACTGGTGTTACGGGCAGGAAGATTATGGTTGATACATATGGTGGTGTTGGTCATCATGGGGGTGGCTGTTTTTCAGGCAAGGACCCGACCAAGGTTGACCGCTCTGCATCCTATATGGCAAGATATGTGGCGAAGAACCTCGTTGCCGCGGGGATATGTGATAAGGTTGAGGTCTCCCTTGCCTATGCAATTGGTATTGCCGAGCCAGTGGCGATCAGTGCTAACACCTTCGGCACAGGCCGGATTGATGAAGAAAGGATTGTTAAGACCTTAAGAAAACTATTTGACTTTACTCCCCAGGGTATAATTGAGAAGTTAAATCTGCGCAGACCTATCTTCAAAAGGACTGCTTGCTATGGCCATTTTGGCCGGGAAGAAGAGGGATTCACTTGGGAGATCTGTGATATGGCAGAGGCGATAAAAAGAGAGGCGGGGATATGAGATGGTTGGATGGCTAAAAAGAAGGGGTGGGCATGGAGTTCAATATTAAAGACAGGAAGTTATCAAAAGAGGGGCATAAGAGGATTGAATGGGCAGAGACGAGGATGCCCGTCTTACGTCTGATTCATAAGCGGTTTGCAAAGGAAAGGCCAGTAAAAGATAGGCGTATTGGCTGCTGTCTCCATGTTACGACCGAGACGGCAAATCTCGTAAGAACCCTTAAGGCGGGTGGTGCCCAGGTATTCTTGACTGCATCAAATCCCTTATCAACCCAGGATGATGTTGCGGCGGCACTGGTTGAGGATGGAATCTCTGTCTTTGCTGTAAAAGGGGAATCAAGAAAGGATTATTATTACAATATGAAGCAGGTGATTAAAAATAGACCGGAATTTCTGATTGATGATGGGGCAGACTTGATATCAACGGTTCATAAAAAAGATATAAAAAGTATATTAGGGGGGACCGAAGAGACAACGACCGGTGTGGTGCGATTAAAGCAGATGGCAAAGGCTGGAGTCCTGAAATTTCCCGTAATTGCCGTGAATGATTCTCTGACCAAACACCTCTTTGATAATCGTTACGGAACCGGTCAGTCCACGATTGATGGCATCTTGAGAGCAACGAATATCTTAATCAGTGGTTGTAATTTTGTGGTTGCGGGATATGGCTGGTGTGGTAAGGGATTGGCAATGAGGGCAAGGGGTTGTGGGGCAAATGTTATTGTCACCGAAGTTGATCCAATAAAGGCACTTGAGGCAAGGATGGATGGCTACGAGGTGATGCCAATGATTGAGGCGGCAAAGTTTGGTGATGTCTTCATCACCGTTACCGGCAATATAAATGTGATAAGAAAGGAGCACCTCTTAAGGATGAAGGATGGGGCAATAATTGGCAATTCCGGACATTTTGATGTGGAGATTGATAAGAAGGGATTGAAGGAGATTGCAAAAAGAAAGAGGCTAATTAGAAATTTCTGTGAGGAGTATCAATTAAAAAATGGCCGCCGGATATATCTCCTGGCGGAAGGGAGGCTGGTAAATCTTGCTGCTGCTGAGGGGCATCCAGCAATGGTTATGGATATGTCATTTGCGAATCAGGCACTGGCAATAGAATATCTCTTAAATAACCCCGGGCTTGAAAATCGGGTCTATTCGCTACCCCTTGAGATTGACCGTGAGATTGCCCGCTTGAAATTAAAGTCTATGGGAATAAAGATTGATAGACTGACACAAGAACAGGTGCGCTATCTTGCCGCCTGGGAGATGGGGACTTAGCGAGGATGATAGATATAAAGATTCTCAGGGATAATCCGGATTTAATCCGCCAGGCACTGGAGTCAAGGGGTGAGGAGTTTGATCTTGAGCGATTGCTCCAGATTGATGAAAAGAGGCGTCGGTTAATTACCGAGATTGACAATCTGAGGAGAGAGAGAAATGAGATCTCGGAAGAGGTGGGGAGGAGAAGAAGGGAAAATGAAGACGCCAATGAATTGATGGAAAGGGCAAGGGTTGTTGCCGAAGAGATCAAACATTGGGAAGAGGAGTTAAAATCAACCGGGGAGGAGTTTGAAAGGCTCATTTCATATCTTCCCAACATACCCCATCCCTCTGTTCCGGTAGGAAGGGGGAGTGAGAATAATCAGTTTATTCGTGGTTTAAGGGAGCCCCCTCAATATGAATTTAAACCGATGCCCCACTGGGAGATATGTGAGGCACTGGATATCCTTGATATAAAGAGGGCACCAAAGATTTCCGGGTCAAGGTTTATCCTCTATAAAGGGCTTGGTGCGCTATTAGAGCGGGCACTTATAAATTTCTTTCTTGACCTCCATACGAAGAGGCATGGGTATAAAGAGGTCTTCCCTCCGATTTTAAACAATCCCCAGTGTCTCTTCGGCACCGGACAGCTTCCGAGATTGGAATCAGAGATGTATAAGTGCCGGGATGATAATCTATATCTCATCCCTACTGCGGAGGTTCCTCTCACCAATATCCATCGGGAGGAGATAATTCCTGAAAAGGACCTGCCAATCTGCTATGTTGCCTATACCCCCTGTTTTCGGCGTGAGGCGGGCTCTTATGGCAAGGAGGTGCGGGGGATTACCCGGGTCCATCAATTTAATAAAGTTGAACTTGTGAAATATACCACACCAGAGACCGGCTATGAGGAATTTGAAAAATTGTTATGTGATGCCGAGGAGGTGGTCAAACTCCTTGGTCTGCCTTATAGAATTATGCTTTTATGCACCGGAGATATGACCTATGCCTCGGCAAAGACCTATGATATTGAGGTCTATGCCCCGGGTATGGGTGAGTGGCTTGAGGTATCTTCGGTAAGTTGCTATGAACAGTATCAGGCACGAAGGGCGATGATTAGATATCGTAAATCCACGGGGGGGTTGGATTACTGTTTTACAATCAATGGCTCTGGCATTGCTACACCAAGGACATTTATAGGAATTGTTGAGAATTTCCAGACAAAGGATGGGAGGATAAGAATTCCTGAGGTTTTGCAACCGTATATGGATAAAAGGGAATACATTGAGTGATAATTAATTATCTCAAGGAATGGCTGGCTGGAATTCAAAAAAATTACGGTGTAAATCCTGTGATATTTGCGATTATCTACATTGCCGGCGCACCATTCTTCTGGTGGTCAATATACAAAATAGTGTCGGGATTAAAGAGTAAGAATATAATAAAGGTGCGCACATTCGGTCTTATCCTTGGGCTTACAACAATTGCTCCTTTTGTTTATGTTGCGCTCTCCGGTCATAATGTTCCGGTATGGTTCTGGCTTTTTGCCCTTTTGATGGTGGGATACACCGGATTTAGTTTCTTTAGGAAGGTGCGCAGGTGAATACAAAAGGTGTGAACAAATAAATATCACCGCTTTCTATCCATTTCATCACTGTAAATCGCGATAATTGCAATAATTTTGCAATCTCAGAAATCTTAAGATTGTGCTTCTTGTATAAAATGTTAATCGCCTTTCTTCTTAGTTTCTTTTGTTCCTGCCCTTTTGGATAGATAATAAATTCTGATGGCACTCCAAGTTCTTCACTAACCATTCGTATGATTTCATCGCGAGGAAAAGGAGATTTTGCTTTAATTCCCATACTCTTTTTTACTTCACTGATAAAATCCAAACTACCAATTATTGGATTTTTATTGTCGTCCCAGCTGATTTCATAATTTACATTATCCTCACCCAGCACAAATTCTTTATATAACCTGGTAACTTCTTTGAAATGGTGGACAGGGTCACCAAGTTGTTCAAGGATTACCCAAGGGCTGATAAATCGTATAGGTTCAAGCCCAATATATTGACGATAACTTGTCCAGAAATATTCTTCCGGCAATTTAACCAAGCCTGCTTCTACTGCCTGACGATGGATATAACGGGATAACCAGAGTCCATACTCATTAGGTTCAACGATTATATTATTAAAACGCTCGCCAAAAACATGTCCAACTTTTCCAGTCTCTTTATTGAAAAAGGTAGCATATTTACCGTGGAGTTCTTCCATAAATTTTGAAATTTTGTTCTTTAAATCAAATATAAAAAGATGGATATGCCATTCCATCAGGGCATAGGCGATAGTAATAATATTATGTTTTTTGGATATTTGCTCAAGGAGCTGTAAATATTTTTGATAATGAGAAGGAGCAGTGAATATGTTATTACGGTCATTCCCCCACGCATAGATATGGTGGTAGAGGTTTTCACCACAGAGTCTCTTAGGATATTTGGGCATACAGCATTTTATATAAATTTTATGGAAAGTCAACATTTTCTGCCTGCCTGAAAATGTTGACTTTTGTTGAAAAGATATTCATATATTGGGTAATTTTTTACACAGTTGCCTCTTTTAGCCATAAAAACCTGTGAAATTTCATCTGTTTTTATAAAAACTCAGGCATAAAAATTGCATACCCATAAAGATGGGTAATAGGCTTGGGTTTGACGCGGGATTAAAAAACTGGCTTCCCAACCCGATGCCTATTTTGGAAAGGGGGTCTTATGAAAGAGACCGTAAAACGGAAGATAAATTATCTCCTGGCTAAAAAGGGTTTTACCCTTATTGAATTGATGGTGGTCATTGGTATTATTGGGATAATAGTTGCCCTTGCCGTGCCAAATTTTGCTGGTATGCAGAGGCGGGCGCGGATTCATGCCGCAGCCCAGGAAATCGCCCAGGATTTGAGGCAGATAAGGGAGCGGGCATTATCAAGCGGCGGCCAATTTCAGATAAGCTTTCCCGATAGTCACACTTATGTAGTAACAAAACCTGATGGAAATAATAAAACCTATAGAGTTGCCGGCACCACGGGAGGAAACATCTGGTTTGGACATACCGGGGCAACCGGCAATCCACCAGAAGGTAGTGGACCGGTACCTACAGATGGCATTGACTTTCCCGGTGATTTACTAATTATTGACTCTCGTGGCGGGGCAACGAGCGGAGTAATCTATTTGACCGATGGCAGAGAGAATTATGCGGTTGGGATAAATACATTAGGGAAGGTTCGTGTCTATAGATATGGTAATGGAAGTTGGTTTTAAAAAAGGGGGCGTAATATGAAGGGAGGTTTTACCTTGATTGAAATCCTGGTTGCGATTGTTATTCTTGCGATCGGGATTTTGGCAGTTGCCCAGATGACGGTTTTGGGGATGCGGACAAGCACCGTGATAAACCGACAGATGTATGCCAGGGATGTAATGAATCGCTGGTATGAAACTTTGCAGGGCCTTCCATCTTCTGATACCACTTATCTGAAACATAAGACTTCAACATCTCTTGATGATACTGCCAGCGGTGTTTGCGATTACAAATGGGAGGAGGTAACAAAAGGGGGGGTGTTTTGGGTAATCTGGAATGTGAGGGAGAATAGCTTAGATACTATTCCGGATCCGCGATTTAAAACGGTTAGACTCCATGTTATCGGACAGCCCGGGAGACCCTGGTTAAAGGCTGATTTAATAAAACGGTATTGAGGAGGAGATATGTGCAGAATAAAGATGCCAAAAGGGGTTAAGGGTGAACCGTTCAAGGGAGGTATGACTCTGGTCGAACTTATGGTCTCATTGGTGATTCTGATGCTTGTTCTGGGGGCAGTCTATTCCATTTTGAATATCCAACAAACCAGGGCTACGCAGGTAGGAAGGACAACAATTATGCAGACCGATGCCCAGGTTGCATTTACACTCGTTAAATGGGACCTGCTCCTTGCTGGCCTTGGCTATCCTTATAGCCAGCAGGATGCAGTCCAATTACTCCAGGTAGATGGCATAAATGGGGCAGGTATAGGACTAAAGGCAGTGGGACTGGGATTTGAGATGAATCGGGCACACTGGAGTTATCTCGTTGCCTCGGCAGACGGCCCCGATATCTATGTCCGAAGATGGGCAGATACGCTTGCAAATTTTGAAAATGGCGACACAATTGTGATTCTGGATGCGCTGCGAAATCCGATTGGAGGATATGAAAATTTGGTAATCACAAACGACCCAAGGCACGATACATTGTGGTATGTGGATTCTTTATGGGGTGACTCAATCCCTGCTTCAAGGATAAATGTAGGAATATCAGTCTCGGTTCCACAGGGGTCAATGATTTTTAAGAGAAACAGTGGTATCTATTATGGCGGATTGACATATACCGTCTCCAATGATACATTAAAAAGGGGCACGGAGGCACTTTTGAATAATGTGGAGGCAATAGTCTTCAGATATGGAATTGATACAGATGGGGACAGGATAATTGATACCTGGACTGACAGAAATAATCCCCCATTCAATCCGAGTTATGATAATACATGGGCAATATCTTTTAATATGGTGGTTGTCTCAGACCCTATCCCAAACTTTGATTATGGAAATGTCGTTACCTTAGAGGATTATCCAGGGCACACATATTCATATGATTTAACTACCCCTATGCAGAGAAGGAGAAGAAGGGCAATCTTGAGCACTGTGGTCTATCCACAAAATTTACAACCAGGGGAGAGATTTTAGGAGGAGATATGAATAATAAAAGAAAGGGAATTGCCCTGCTGGTGGCACTGGGCACAATGATTGTGATCTTAATCGTCGGTTCACTGGTGATCTATCTTATTGTCCGGGGATTGAATGTGACCAGTGGCCAGGCAAGGTATGAATCGGTTTATGATGCGGCGGTAGCAGCATTAGAGATTGGTAAGGCAAAGGCAGAGAGCCTCAATACCTTTCTTGATGCACCACCACGGGATAGCAGTAATATCCAGTTGGGTCCGTATAATACAATCGTTACTGCTGAGCGGGCATCGGTGGCGGCAATTACAATGTCTGGCTATGCAATAAAGTTTGCCCGGGCAGTTGCGGGACCCGGTTCAACACCGGCGTCGGGTAGTTATCGGACATATTATGTTACCGCCACTGCAATCGGTCGTGGTGGTGAAAGGGTTAGTTTTGAGATTTTACAGCGCTATACCGCGCAGTCGCAATGATAATGTTGTTGCGAGTCCCGAACTTTCTTGGGACGAGGCAATCTCAAAAATGTAGTTGCACGATTTATCGTGCATAATAAAATTAAGGAGGAAATCATGATTAACTACAGAGGACACAGAAGTAATAAAAAAGCAGGAATTAAGAGAGCGTGCTTACTACCTACTACCTACTGCCTCCTGCTTACTCTTCTTATCTTTACCACAATCGGTTATTCCCAGGTATGCTGTGCCCCATCCTGGGCGATAGATGTGGTGAAACCGAATATCCTCTTTGTCCAGGATGTAGCCGGGAGTCAATTGTGGCGGGCAGAGCGGGAAATAAACTCCGGCTATTATGACCCCGACCGTGGCCACTATGGCTACTT
>CBFGJQ010000189.1:0-3217 GCA_965649095.1 Caldifarciminota bacterium
CTTTACAATAGGAGAGCATAGTTTGGCTTGCGGCTTTGAATAACGAGTTAAGGAAAGCTGGGTATCTTTGGAGCAATCCCCTGAGGGATTTTGGGATGGTGTAGGTGATGTGGTGGAATGGTGTTTTAGGGAATTTGGCTTCGAGCTTTTTTATGAATTTATCGGTGAGTTTTTTGCCACAGGAGTTACAGAAGTTGACTTTACAGGAGTTGGGGATGAGTTTATACTGTTCAGGATGGTCCGGGCATTGATATTTATGATAGCCGAGGGCTTGGGGATTACGACAGTCAAGCATCTTTTCGATGGTACGGATGGCATAAAAGGGGAGTGTGTTGAGATGTGTGAGGGCATAATATTCCCAGTAATCTTTTAGAATCTGTTTTATGGTAAATTGATTAGTTCTCATAATGGTCATAATGGGATATTATGCCCTGAATCTGATTAAATTCAAGGGGTGAGTAGTGATTAAAAGGCAGAAACACGATGTCCAACAGGATCTTAGGGGTTTCAGGGGCTTTAGCCCCTGACTATGCTCATACAATGCGCTCCGACCGAGTTGCCTCACTCATTGCCAGGGAGCTCTCGTTCATTATCAGTCAGGAGATAAAAGACCCCCGTCTGGGATTTGTTACTATAACAAAAGTCTTCGTTAGCCCTGATTTGAAAGAGGCGACAGTCTATTTTACAACCCTTGGTGATAGGAAAAATGACCTGACTATTCTCCAGGGTGCAAAGGGGTTTATAAGGTCAAGCCTTGCCCACCGGATTCGGATTAAATTCATACCTGAATTGAGGTTCGCCTTTGATGATAGTTTTGAATATGGAGAGAAGATTGACCGTCTTATTGAAGAAACTAATAAGGGCAATAAAAAGAAGTAAACGGATTGTGATTGGAACGCACATTGACCCTGATTGTGATGGAATCTGTTCTGCATTGATTGCCGCCCGATTAGTAAGACATTATACAGATAAAAATCCGCCCCTTTTCTGTCTTTCACCAGTTTTAGACAAATATGCCTTTCTTATAAAGGATTCAAAATTTATTAGGAAAATTCCCGATTTTGACCTTCTCATTGCGGTAGATTCAGCAGATATAAGAAGAATCTTTCCGGAGGATGTCATAAACAATCTGCCGGAAATCTCTCAAAAGGTCATTGTAAACATCGATCACCATCGCAGTAACGAAGAGTATGGAGATGTCTCCATCATTGATGAACATGCCTCATCCACCTGCGAAGTTTTATACAATATCTTTAAGAAATTGAAGCTGAAAATTGACAAAAACCTTGCGGGGTTATTCTATAGTGGTATCTATAATGAAACCGGTGGATTTACCTATCCCAATACCACTCCCTCTGCCCTGCGTATCTGTGCGGATTTGCTGAAACTCAAGATAAACCCCGCCTATCTTGTAAAAAATTTGAACCGAAAAACACTTGCTGGGACATTCTTACTGAGTGATGTTCTAAAGACGATTAGAATAAAAAGAGGGATTGGAATAATGTCTCTTACCCAGAGTATGCTTAAAAGATATAATGCAAAGATAGGCGAGTCAGAGAATTTTATATCATTCCTCCAGGCAATTGATGGGGTCAGGGTCGCGGTCTTCTTTCGTGAAGAGAAGAATGGAACCCGGGTTAGCCTCCGGAGCGATGGGATTGTTGATGTAAATAAGTTTGCAAGGAGATTCAACGGTGGTGGGCACCAACTTGCGGCCGGGATTAAAATCAAAGAAAAGATGAACAAGGTTAAAATGAAAATAATAAGAGAACTATTAAAGGAATTAAAGGGTAAGATTTGGATATGAAGATTTTCTATAACCAACCCGACCCCTTTACTTATAATTCAGTCTGTGCCATCGGCAATTTTGATGGAATTCATAGGGGACACCAAAAGATTATCAAAAGGCTAAAAACCAGAGCGGGTAAAGATAGAACCGGAATAATCACCTTCAATCCACAACCGGTCTCGGTTCTAACACCCAATGGGATTATTTTTTTGACCACAAAGGAAGAGAAAGAAGAGATCATAAAATCGCTGGGCATTGACTTTATCTATTATTTCAAATTTGATGAAAATTTTTCCCGAATTTCGCCCGAAGAATTCGTCGCTCTGCTGGCTGGAGATATAAAACCAAAGACTGTGATAGTTGGAGAGAACTTTCATTTTGGCAAGGACCGGGTTGGTGATGTGAGTATGCTGAAAGAACTTGCCAAGGGAAGGTTTTCGGTTGAAATCATCCCAATAATAAAGGACATCAATGGAATAATATCAAGCACACGCATCAGGGAATTATTACTCCTTGGTCATATCCCGTCCGCAAATCGCCTGTTGGGTAGAGAATATTCCCTTACCGGTTATGTAATAAAGGGTAAAGGGAAGGGGAGGGAATTTGGCTTTCCGACGGTTAACATAAGGGTAGAGAAAGAGAAATTGTTGCCCCTTGATGGAGTCTATGGGGTCAAGTTAGAGATTGATAATAAAGATTATAAAGGTGCGATGTTTCTATCCCATCAGACAATTGAAGTATATATTATAAACTTTTCTGGGAATCTTTACGACCGAAAATTGACAGTAAAGTTTTTAAAGCGACTGCGCGCAATCAAGGAATTTCCTGATGCCTGGTCTTTAAAAGAGGCGATTGGCAATGACATAAAAATGGTTCTAGCGGATCTTCCCTGAAGAAGGAGGATTTAATGAAGATAAAAATAACCTTTGATGCCGCCGCCAGAATAAATTTAGCCAAAGACTACCGGCGCAATTTTATATCATTAATAAAAAGGGTATTCAACACTACAGGAATCAGCGACGAATTCCTCAATAAAAAACAATACAAGCCTTATACATTTTCAGTATGGCTGGGCGAAAATATTGAAATGGAAGGCGAAAAAATTCAGACGGGCAATGTATTATCCTTTATCTTCTCAAGTGGTGACCCGGTCATTATTTCAAATTTTTACAATGGCATTTTAACATTAAAGGGGCAAGATATCTCTTTAGGTAAGGATTCAAATCTGACCATAGCCGACATTAATCTCTTACCCTATCGCAGGATAAACTCAAACAAAGTCCTTTTCAAAACAATAGGAGTTTCAGTCCTTAATAATCCCGATGCTACAAAAGAGGACTTTAAAAAATGGTATATAATTCCCACCGATGATATTGAGAGATTCAACCAATGCCTTTTACAACGTACGAACAGTCGCTATCAATTCAT
>CBFGJQ010000190.1:0-3202 GCA_965649095.1 Caldifarciminota bacterium
CTTAAACCTTTCACGATTTACCATTCGCAAGGTATCCAATCCCGCACTATTATGATAAATCAGATTGCTATCAATCACAACCCGGGAATCTTCACAGTGGATTCCAGTATATAGATTCTCTTTTATTGTTGAGTGCCTCACCGTGAAATCGCTCGCAATGGCTACTACACCGACACCATTCCTGCCAATCAATGAACCTTTGACTTCACCAGTTGCATGGTCAAAATAGATTCCATATTCTGATTCCTTTATGTCACAGTAGTTAAAATCACCTCTGCTATTTTCGGTAAGGATTATGCCCCACCATTGGAGGGTATCGGTATAAGACACAAACCTTATTGAATCTTCAATATTGCCAATTGCATTTAGTGTGCCCTTGATAATCAATTCGCACCTTACGGTATCAATACCACCAATCCGGTCATCAGGATACTGGAAATAGACATTCGCCCCGGGCAGGATTGTTAGCGTCACATTCTCTTTTACCGTCACATCCCCGGTTATGAAGATATTGCCAGACCAGGTTGTATTCTCTGTGATCTCGCCACTCTGCCAGTTGGGGATATGGGCACTCACCGCCGTATGAACGATGTTATACATATCGCCCTGACCAGATGCCCATACCAGATAAATAGGAACATAAAGACCGTCAAGGTCTGCCACACCCTGCACATAATACTCACTACTCGCTGGGGTTGGTATTACCGGCTGGGGCACTGACCAATTAAACCCATCAAAAAATGTCCAGTAAATCCGGTAGTTTCCACCAACCTTTTCACTATAGAAGACCTGCGAACCACATAGAATAATCGGGGCAATAGAACTATCCGCGGAATTAGAAAGATTTTTCAACTCCGCCCAGCCAGAATCCCCTTTTATTTCCTTTCCACCCTTCTTGTTATGCCGAACCTGTTTCAGCATCCCATTTTTATTGTAGCGTCCATCTTCAGATGGACGATTATCATTCGTCCAGATAAATCTGGACGCTACATCCTTATTACCTCCTTTCCCTTCCGCCTTCTGTTGCCTTAAATTGCCCTCCATTGCCTTGTATGTAAAATAGATGTCCCCCGACAGCTCAAACACCACACTCAACCTATTCTTATACCTATCAATTGATGGCCTTTTGGCATCTATCGTGCCGATATAGCCTTCAGTCAAATCCTCTTTCGGTGCAAATCCTGTGCCATCCCAGTAGGTATACTGAATATGACCATACTTATCCGACCAGACAATATGGGGATTATTATTATCATCAAGGACGATTGAGGGGGATGCCATCTCTTCTTCCTCTGGTGGCCAGGGTGGCGGCGAAACTATCACCGCCGAATCAATGATAACCTCAGTAATGGCCAGCGGGTCAACGAGTGGAAATTTTAAGAGATACAATTTCCAGTAAAGTGTTCCGCTGATAATCTTTTCTTCTTCTATTGTCACAAAACCTGTATCTTCTGAGGCAACAAAAGATGGGGGTAGAATCCGGGAATTTGCCGAGCCGGGCCTTGACCAGATGACCAATGGCACATCCCAAGTTTCGCCAATTCCCTTCCGATACCAAATCTGATGGGGTGGGTAAATTGAACCCGAAATCCAGACCATATGTAGCATTCCATTTTCATAATCAATCGCCGGATAAGCACCTTCAGCAATGATTCTTTCGGCATCGCCCCTGCTTTTGTCATTCGCCCCCTTTGCCTTCTTTAGCCCTTTTATACCTTCTCTTGCCTCCAATTGCCCTGAATTGCCTTGTATTGCCCTATCCACTATTTGTGTATTATAGAAAATATAACCCCCACAACGATAAAATGTATGGAGCCGACCCGCCTCATCAAGCACCAACCTTTTTGCATTATTACTTGCGGTTGCAAGTTTTGTATCCGAAGTTCCATAAGGTAAAGTAATCTCTGCACCCGCATACTTTATCCCATATCCTGGCTGATTTCCGTATGTGCAGATAGTATGGAGCCTTGTGCCATCAAGGAATGCCTTTGGTGAATAGCCATTCTCTCCAAGTGAAACGATATTTGCCTTCTGCCACTTATTATACCTCCATAATCCATAGACAAGGTCAAACCTTGAATCGGGCCATTCGGGTTCCTCAAGCCAGACAATTAAATATGGCGAAAGGATTACGGGATTTTTTGATATGCGGTTTGGTGATTTTGAGATATTTTCAATGGTATCAAATTCTGAATAGAACCACCCCCTTTTATGATAAATCTCTCCCTGATTCTCCCAGACCACACCAATAACCTCACCATCAACCGAAATCCTGGGATTCTTTCCTGTGCCAATCATCACTGGTTCAGTCCAGGTCAGCGTCTTATAATCACCTTGTGCCTTCAACTGCCCTAAATTGCCCTCAATTGTCCTATCTATGCCTTCCGTTTCACCTTTCACCTTAAACCTTTCACTCCTCTTCCCTTCATAACCCTTCCTACCCCCTGATAACCCTTGTATGTAGTAAACACTATTCCCCTTTTCATATACAATCTGCGGGATACTATCCTGAAACAGCGCCAGATGCGGATTGGTCAAAAACTCACTTGGCTCAGAGATAATCTCGGTAACTTCAAAATTCCCATTCGGTGGCATACCAATATGATAGATGCCAAACATCAGATGGCTTACCGGGTCCATTCCCGCATATTCCCGCTCTTCAAATACCAAATAGCCATAATCACCTTTAACCAAAAAAGAGGGCGATTGGAGTGTCCTTGCGGTCTGGGTATAGATACAGACAGGACCTCCCCAGCCGGTCAATTCCTTATACCAGTAACCATTCCCCTTCTTATAGACCAGATGCACCCGGTGGAGTTCATCAAGCGCGATTGCCGGATACTCACCAAAATCTATCAACTCCTTCCCTTGCCAGGTCACGCCCTCATCTGTTGAATACGAATAGAAGATACTATCGTGTGATGTAAATACCAGATGCACAACCCCATTATCATAAACAATCCTCCCTCCATTTCCCGCGGTTGCTGTTGAATCACTTGAAGTCAAATAACAGATGGAAAAGGTGCCATTACTCATATCCGAGCCGGTATTACCCGCAATATCTTTTGAAACGACTTTTATCAAGCAATTATCAGATGGATGCGCAGGCACAGTCCAGTTATACTGATAAGAGGCAGTTGGCTCAATCTGCTGATTTTCAATAACATTATGCCAGCTTCCGCCACCATCAGTTGAATAATAG
>CBFGJQ010000191.1:0-3197 GCA_965649095.1 Caldifarciminota bacterium
CACCTTCCCTCGGCGATCGGAAATCCCTGATGTATCTTGTCCATATTTTTTCTATAATGAAAAATTTCATTATATTGTAGTGGTGTCACTCCAATAGTGGGTAGTCCCTATTTTGTTTCATTGGTCTGACGATAATGACTAAGTGCCAGATTGCAAAACAGCCTCTTACCTTATCAATCCAATCAATAATGCAACCACTCAGTTTCTCTCACAAACATTACCAATAAATCGTGTTGGTTGATTGTAGTTGCCTGATTTATCAGGCATAATTATACCCCAAATTGTAGCGGCCAGATTTATCTGGACGGAGAAAATTTCTCGCCCAACTGAAGTTGGACGCTACAGATGTTTTTTTCTCACCTTTTAGGCAATGAGAAGATTGTTTTGGGGAAAACTTACCCCTTACAGGGTATTTTAGCCGAACCAGCGAATCCCATATTTTCTAATGATTGGGTCTATTTATTCTCTCCTTTTGGTCTCAAGGTAGGTGCCGATAAGAAAGCCAAGGATAATCAAAAAGAAGATGAGGATAGTGCGCCAGAAACCGAAGCAGGCAAGGAATATACCAATGACCCCTCCGCTTATTGCCCCTATAAGACCCTTATTTAATCTATTCATACCCTATTCTATTCAAATTTTAAGGTCTGTCAATAAAGAGTTGATCAATCAAAGAGCGAAGGGAGGCCCTTTTTTATCATTTTATAACGGTATGGATACTCAAATCTTAACGCGGGAATTTTACAGGGCGGATTTTTAATGTCTGGACAAAAGCGGAGGCAATCACCGTAGCAATCAATTGGTGTAAAACGGTTCTCCTTTGTGCGGATATGGACTGGATTTCTCCTTGAACCCTCACAGGTTGGAATACACAGAGAGTCATATTCTCTTCCCAGTTCCTGACATACCGCATAGGTGAGCCCTTTCTCTTCTGCCTTTTCCTTAAACCATTTATGGAATCTCTTTCTGGTTTCTATGGTCGCCATAAACCTCTTCTTAGTAGATTCTGAATGATAATTATAATATTCAATCACCTTTTCAACTCTTTCTTTAAACCTGGATCTCTTTAGACTTAAAAGGAGATTTTCCATAGAGATTTTGTTGTAGTATCCGGTGGAGGCAATGATATGCCTCACCCCCGCCTCTTTTACCTTTTCAATCAACCAGAGGAGGTCTTCAGGCTCAATGAGACCAAGAATCGTCGGGTCCGTTCGGCAGACAACCTCAATACCAAGGTCAACCAGGAATTTTATAGCCCTGAGACGCTCTTCAATCTTTGAGGCATTGGGGCTGGTGACGGCCTGTTTTTCCGGGGTTGACTCTATGGTCATCTCCAAGAACCAGTAAGGATAGTTGACAAGTTCAGGAATTTCTTCAATCAACTCCCTTACCCCCTCCGCACACTTGGTGACCACCCGAAAACTTAAGGTGTATCCCACAATAATCTTTATTATTCGGTAGGTTAGACTTCTGATTTCAGGGACTGGTTGGAGAGGGTCGGTGATTTGGCTTAAATAAAAGGGAAAGATAATCCTTAAGTTTTGTATCTCACAAGTTAACTTCTCGGGTAGATTCTTGTAAACCTTGACCTTATTAGAATCGGTCCAGAGATATGCCCGGGCATAGCACATCGGACAGGCAAATAGACACCCGCCAGAATTGGTGAGAGAGAGAAGGGAGGTGTGCGGGCATTTCCTCTTTCTTAATTGATATGGAAAGTCGTGGATTACCATACCGGAGCGATTTACCAGTTGAATCTCCATCTTCCAATATTACTAAATTTAAAATCTTTTTCAATACCTCTTGTTGACTTTTTGCTTTATGTTGAATATTATTATCTACAATGTCTATTCTCTTTCTTTTAGTCGGAATCTTGATGAAAGCCCAGGACCCTCTCGGTAATGACATCTCCGGCGACCAGCAGGTTGGTGAGGTAAATGAATTCTTAAAGAGACCGCTTGTTGTGCGGGTCCTTGATGGAAACGGAGACCCACAGGTAAATGTCCGGGTAATATTTTCTGTCCTATCGGAACCCAAGGAGAATATACTCTCAAGAAAATTTATGGAGTTGGAACAGGAGACCACGAAGACCGACAGGGATGGCTATGCAAAGACCAGAGTTAAATTGGGGGGGACGAAGGGAAACTACTACATTCTTGCGCGGTGTAATAACGAAACTATGGTCTTTACTGAAATTTGTCTTGAGAAGAACTGGCTACTCTTTTTACTCCTTTCAAGTATCGGGGGGCTTGCCCTCTTCATCTTTGGTTTAAATTACGGAAGTAAGGGGTTGATTCGTATGGCGGGTTCAAAGATGCGCGATATTCTCTTTACATTTACAAAGAGCAGGCTGACGGCATTATTTACCGGGATCTTTGTTACGATAGTCTTGGGCTCAAGCACCGCCGCATCGGTTCTTCTGGTCCGCTTTGCCTCACTCGGCGTTATCGGTTTAACCCCGGCGTTAGGGGTAATGCTCGGTGCTGACATCGGAACGACAATTGCAATCCAATTCCTTGCCTTCCGAATCCTGGACTATGCCCTTTTGATTATTGCAATCGGTGTCTTTTTGAGACTTTTATTTCCCGCATTAAGAAACATCGCCCAGTTTATCTTTGGTATAGGTTTACTATTCTTTTCTTTAAAGATTATGTCCCACTCGGCGGGCAATCTAAGATATCTACCGGGTTTTATCTCTGCGACCAATTATCTCAGCACTACCCCGATAGTTGGTATCTTGCTTGGTGCACTCTTTGCCTCTATCTTACATTCAAGTGCCGCGGTGATCGGTTTGATTCTGGCGGTGGCATTTGAATCTCTGATTCCCCTCTCCTCGGCAATCACTATTGTTCTGGGGGCAAATCTCGGCACAACAATTACTGCCCTTTTCGTCTCCGACACCAGCAGTGGAAGGCGGGTCGCCACAGGCAATCTCTTCTTTAAGTTGATTACCGTTATAATCTTCTTCCCCATCATAAGTCTTATCACAAAATTTTTAGTAATTATTGGCGGTGATGCTGCACGCCAGATTGCCAACTTCCATACAATCTTTAATGTTTGCACCGCCCTTATCTTCCTGCCTTTCCTTGAATCAGTCTCCAAAGTCCTGGTGAAACTAATCACCGCGACGAAAGAGGAGATTATGCAGATAAAGCGGCTTGACCCTGCATTTCTGCTAACGCCAGCGATTGCCCTTGGGC
>CBFGJQ010000192.1:0-3180 GCA_965649095.1 Caldifarciminota bacterium
CACTACGCCCGGTTATTTGGAAGATGCAAACGGATAAAGACGATGGGAATTATTGAAATTCCCAATATTTATCGCCGCCTTTGGCTTCTCCTTTTGGGTATAAAGATTTTCTTATTCGCCAATCGTGCTTGCCAGCTGGAAGATTGGTAGATACATTGATATCACCAAGAACCCGACAATACCCCCTAAAAAGACCATTATTATCGGCTCAAGGGCATTGGTCAGATTCTCCACTGCCTGGTCAACCTCCGCATCATAGAACTCTGCCACCTTTTCCAACATCTCGTCCAGACCACCCGATGCCTCACCGATCGCCACCATCTGGGTAACCATCGGTGGGAAGACGGCAGTCTTGGAGAGTGGATCCGCAATATTCTCGCCACCTTTAATTGAGATCCGCGCCTTCAATATTGCATCCTCAATCACCCAGTTGCCAGAACTTTTGGCGGTTATCTCAAGGGCATCAATGATTGGCACACCGCTCTTTAGAAGGGTAGATAAGGTTCGCGAGAAGCGGGCAATTGCCTGTTTACGTATCAGGTCGCCGAAGACGGGCAATTTCAAAAGGAAGGGGTCCATTGCCCTTGCCCCGGATTGAGTCTTATGCCATCGGCGGATAATGGTAAATAACGCAATCACCCCGATAAGCAAGGGGAGTGCCGCTACCTTCATAAAGTTGGACATCTTCATAACCAGTTGCGTCATTGCGGGTAGTTCCCTGCCCACACCTTCAAACATCTTGGCGAATATGGGAATAACAAAGATCAGAAGCACGGCAATGGCACCAACTGCAACGACCGAAATGATTATCGGGTATATCATCGCCCCGCGAATCTTCCTCTGGAGGGCAACGCTCTTCTCAAGGTATGTTGCCAGCCTCTGCAGGATGGTGTCCAGGGCACCACCGGTCTCTCCCGATTCAACCATATTCACAAAAAGATTATCAAATACCCTTGGCTGTCGGCGCAGGGCATCTGCTAAAGAGAGCCCTCCTTCTACATCGGCCCGGACATCAGCCAGAACCCTCTTCAACCCCGCACTCTCGGTCTGTTTTGCCAGGATTTCCAGACAGTTCAATAATGGCAAACCAGCATTGAGCATTGTAGAAAATTGCCTGGTAAAAACGGCAAGGGCGCGCTTTGAGACCCTCATACCAAAAAGTGCAAATCCCTTCTTCTCCTCTTTTATCTTGATCGAGGTTGGAATAATCTTTTTCTGGCGGAGCTGGGCAACGACATCTGCCTGCGAGGGCGCAGTAATCTCGCCACTGGCTGATGCCCCTGTGGCACTTCTACCTTTCCAGACAAATACTGGCATAAATGCCTCCCTTCTTTATGATACCTGGTTAAATGGTGATTTGTAATTGGTCAAATATTTAACCATTTAACCCCATTCTATCCCAATACCGGTGATTTCTGTTCCACCATATGTTCAAACTCTTCTATGTTGGGTGAGTAATCAAATGCCGTCTCCAGCGTTATCAGTCTCTTCGCATAGAGATTATAAAGGGCTTGATTCATCGTCTGCATTCCATATTTCTGTCCTGATTGGATCATTGAGTAAATTTGGTGCTCTTTCTCATCACGAATCAGTGCCCTAATCGCTGGAGTTGCAATCATTACCTCCGCCGCAAGCACCCGACCACCGCCAATCTTGGGCAACAACTGCTGGGTAATTACCCCTTCAATGACAAAGGCAAGCTGTGAGCGAACCTGTCCCTGCTGGTGCGATGGGAATATATCAATTATTCTGTGGATTGATTCCGCTGCCGAGTTGGTGTGGAGGGTAGCCAGTGTCAGATGTCCGGTCTCGGCGATCGTCAGGGTAATCGCAATGGTCTCAAGGTCCCTCATCTCTCCCACCATAACCACATCCGGGTCTTCCCGTAGGACATATTTTAAGGCATTGGCAAATGATTTTGTATCACTGCCAACCTGTCTTTGATTGACAATTGCCTTCTTATGCCGAAAGAGATACTCAATAGGGTCCTCAACGGTAATTATGTGGCAGCGCCTTTCGTTGTTGATCTTATCAATTATCGCGGCAAGGGTTGTTGATTTTCCACATCCAGTTGGTCCGGTTAAGAGTATCAGACCCTTTGGCCTTGATGCCAGTTCTTGAACCACCGGCGGAATTCCTAATTCTTTAAAACCTCTGATCTCAAAGGGTATTGTTCTAATCGCCGCGGCTATACTCCCCCTTTGCTGGAAGCAATTTCCCCGGAAACGAGAGAGCCCGGCAATACCAAAGGAGAAGTCCAACTCCCATTCCATTTCAAATTTTTTCTTCTGCTGATCATTGAGGACGCTATAGACAAGTTGCTGAATGAGCTCGGGTGTCATTACCTCATAATTTGTCTGGACCAGCTCACCATCAATGCGGAGCATCGGTGGTGCGCCGGTAGTTAAATGTAAATCGGTGGCATTCCGCTGCACCATCTCTTCCAATAGATGCTTCATGGTTACTGGCATTTGACCTCCTTTTTCTGTAATACAGAGATGGGGGTCAAAATTGAGGCTCCCTGATTTAATGAGGTGCGAATCATAATGCCGCGGTCTCCCTCATTAATTCCTCAATTGTGGTAATACCCTGTTTAATCTTCTCAATCCCATCATCACGCAGGGTCTTCATTCCTTCAAGTTTCGCCTGGTGTGCCACCTCATCTGAAGAGGCACCCCTTAGAATCATTGCCCTTAAGGTTGGAGAGATGGGCATTACCTCATAGAGACCGATTCTCCCCTTATATCCGGTCTGCCCGCAGTTGGAACAGCCCTTCCCTTTATAGACAATGCCGTCGGGGAAGGCATCCGGTGGTATATTTGCCTCTTCAAGGAGGGCCGGACTCACCTTTATCGGCTCTTTGCAATTAGGGCAGATTCTCCGCACCAGCCGCTGTGCCTGGATGAGGATTAATGCACTTGCTACAAGATAGGGCGGGATACCCATATCAACCAGTCGGTTGATGGTAGTAGGTGCATCATTGGTATGAATGGTGGAAAATACCAGATGTCCAGTAAGTGCCGCCCGGATACCAATCTCAGCGGTTTCACTATCCCGCATCTCACCGACAAGGATAATATTTGGTGCCTGGCGCAAAAATGCCCGTAATGCTGAGGCAAATGTCAATCCAATCTCCTCATGGACCTGAATTTGATTTATTCCATGGATATTGTATTCTAT
>CBFGJQ010000193.1:0-3163 GCA_965649095.1 Caldifarciminota bacterium
AATTGAGTTTGGCAGGTATGTTTGGGAGCGAGCGCAGAAGACCGGGGAGAGGCTTTTGACTTTTGATTTTCTTGGGTTTACGCATTATTGCGATAAGACGATATTAGGGAAGTTCAAATTAGGGCGGAAGACGGCGGTAGATATATCATTCTTATCCCATCCTTAAGGTTTGAATGTCTACTCGACAATCTTGGGCAATGAGAAAGTATTTTAAATTTGTTATCCTTTTATATCTGCTGAGCTGCTTTAGTCGGTTAAATAATGCAAGAACTGATGAAATAAGGGTGGCAAAGGCGTGCAGAGAGTATTTCAATACTGCATATACACACAATTATACTAAATACTTACAGTTTTATTCACAACATGATATCCCCTCAGATTCTGTTGGTTTTAGCAAATGGTGTAAAATTATTACAGACCATAAAATAACGGTCGATGATGTTGAGAAGAAAGTATACGATTCTATTCCCTATTATGAAGTACGGGTATCCATGTATACAAAGGATGGCGATAAAAAAATAATGGAGAGGTTTCTCCATTTTACTTACGAGAACGGAAGGATAGTAGTTGCAACCTGGAGACTCTTTACAAAAAATTGGAATTTATTTCAAACAAAGCATTTCAATATCTATAGCAATCAGGTTGTTGCGGATAGTATAAAGGCTGACATTGATAGTTTCTATGAAGTTGTAGCTCAGGAACTGGGAGTATCCAGCCAGAACAAAATCAATTACTTTCTATGTAAAGATAGAGAGGAATCGGGTTTCCTACAAGGTAAAAGAGGTGGAGCAGGGGGAACTTGTTTCCCGGGAAGGGAAAAGACAATAATTGCCCCCGCGGTGAGCTATCATGAAATAGTTCATGCAATTACTTATGAAATTGCAGACTTCTCCTTAGATTTTTTGGTGGAGGGAGTGGCTACCTATTATATGTTCATAAAGAAACCTTGGAAGTTGGATAGCATCATAAATGAAATGAAATCAAACAATAGATTAGTGCCCCTTGATAGTCTTATATGGAAATTTCGTAGTCTTCCCGAAGAGAGTGCTTATTTTGAGTCAGCTTCTTTTGTCAAATTTCTAATCACGAAATTTGATGTTCACTCTTTTGTTACCTTATACAAGTTAGCAAAAAGTTGGGATGATTTCATCGCCGCCTTACCTAAGGTATATGGGAAGAATTTAAATGAATTAGAAAAAGAATGGATTTCTTGGTTACCAAAGTAGTTATGTAAAATTGAGTCCCAAATCAGATTTTAGTATCTTTTTGAGATTTATACGCGCTTTTATCCTTCCGCATTGGAGGATGGGTATCTCGATATCACTCAGCACATTATTATCTACAAGTTTAAGAACTGTTAGGCCCTTGTTAATTTTGTTCTTAATCGATGATGTTTTCATCGGTAAAAATTTGGCACTACTGAGAGGTATTATTTTTCTATATTTTTTAAATGTAGTTATAGCCTATATTATACTCTTGCTCCAAGACTTTTGGATTGAATCGACTATACAAAAAATTAAATTTTTTATCCAATTGGCTTTATTTAAACACATCCAATTTCTACCTATTTCTTTTTTTACCGAAAAGGAGTCCGGGTATCTAAATACCCGAATATTATCCGACAGCGAATCTTTAGGCTACATAGTTAGGGATACATTTATTAGCCTCGCTACCAATATTTTAACAATCATAGCCATCCTTGTTGTAACATTTGCAATTAGCGTCGCTATAGCGAGCACGATGATTCTTTTGATCCCATTGTATATTTTAGTGTCCTATGCATTTATTGGTAAAATAAAGCAAGTGACAAATGAAGTGCAAGAAATACAGGCAACGCTTGGAAAGAAATACCAAGAGGTCTTCTCTTCCATGTATTTTATAAAGTCTTTTGGGCTAGAAAAATTTTTTAATTTAAGGATAATCAAGAGTTTAAAGGTTTTTATAAGAAGATCGGTGTTAAAAGAATATTTGAGATCATTAAGTTTTGATACAACATTACTACTTACTGCTATGAGTACATTAGTTGTGATGTATATTCTCGGAAGACAAATTTTGCAAGGCAAATCCTCTATTGGAACAATCTATGCAGTTATTGCGTACTTGAATATGCTTTTTTCAAATGTGCAATCTTTGGTATATACAAATGTAAGATTTCAACAATCAATTGCTATAATAAAGCGAATTTATCAAATTTTAGATAAACCTATGTCTAATGAATATCAAAGAGGATTAATGCCTCCCATAGTAACGGAAATCAGATATCAGGATGTCACCTTTTCGTACAATTCCAGGGATGAAGTCCTACGAAAAATAAATTTGCTTTTCAGAGAGAATGAGATTACTGCTGTGGTGGGGGAGAGCGGTGTAGGGAAAACCACCTTAGTAAATTTATTATTAGGAATGTACGATTCATATAGAGGAGGAATCTTTTTTAATAACTTTGAGTTAAGAGAGATTAACAAACAGATTCTAAGGAGTATTATAGGTTTAGTTCCGCAAGAACCTTTTCTATTTAGCACTACAATCAAAGAAAATATATCTTTTGGTAAACCCAATGCCAGTTTCCAGGAAATAGTAGCTGCCGCAAAAAAAGCTCAGGCTCACAATTTTATTAGTAAACTTCCGAACCATTATGAAACATTAATCGGTGAAAAGGGTATCAAGTTATCGGATGGTGAAAAGCGGAGAATTACGTTAGCACGTGCGATTATCAAAAATCTAAGAGTGTTAATTATTGATGAGGGAACTTCTCAGATTGATTCGCAATCAGAAAATCTCATTCTGATGTCTTTGAAGAATCTAAAGCAGGGACGAATAATTATTGTAATAGCACATAGGCTTGCAACTATATTAGCCGCCGACAAGATATTTGTTTTAAATAATGGCGTGATTGTTGCTGAAGGGAATCATGATTATTTATTGAAAAACTGTAAAATCTACAACTTCCTTTTTGAGTCTCAAATTGCAGCGCCGCAGCAAGAAGAGATGAAGATAAGGAGTAAATCAAACATGCTACCATTTGCCAGATGATGATTTTTTATTATAATTAACTATGAAAAAGAAATTGGGGTATATAATTATCCTTGAGGTAATAGGAATTTCAAAAATTCCTATTACCTGATAATGAAATTTTTCATTATAATAAAGAAAAGGGACAAGATAT
>CBFGJQ010000194.1:0-3146 GCA_965649095.1 Caldifarciminota bacterium
AGCGCAGGAGGACTTGTCTCGGGGCTTAGCGCATATCTTGACTCTTTGAAGGGTCCATATTTTAAGAAAGCGGACTATTTATGGATTGGCTGGCCCGGCACTGATATTGGAGAAAAAAATAAACCAATTTTGAAAAAACGATTATTACAAAATCACAATGCATTTCCAGTGTTTATTTCAGAAAAGTCCATGGATAAATTTTATCTTGGCTTTTGCAACAGAACTATCTGGCCATTATTTCATTATTTCCCATCGTATATGGTTTGGGACAATGATTACTGGGAACATTACAAAGGAGTTAATGAAATTTTTCTGAAATCAATTCTTGAAGTTTACAAAAAGGGAGATATTATCTGGGTTCACGACTATCACTTAATGTTGTTACCCGGACTCATCAGAAAAAATCTGCCCGATGCTTCTGTTGGTTTCTTTTTACATATACCTTTTCCCTCTTTTGAAATTTTCAGGCTCTTACCAAGCAAACAGAGAAGAGAAATACTTGAAGGAATTCTCGGAGCGGACCTTATTGGTTTTCATACCGCTGAATATACCCAGTATTTTTTACGAAGCGTTTTAAGAATTCTTGGCTTGAATCATGATTTTGGAGAAATTCATATTGATGGACGTATAGTTAAGGTCGGAACATTTCCGATGGGAATTGATTTCAATAAATATCACTTCGCGGGGAATAATATCGAGGTAATGCAAGAAAAAGAAAAAATCAGGGAATCATTCGGTAATTATAAAATCGTCCTTTCTATTGACCGCCTGGATTACACCAAAGGAACACACAATCGCCTTCGTGCCTATGAATTATTTCTTGAAAATAATCCTGACTGGCACGGAAGAGTTATCCTTGTAATTATTGTGGTTCCCTCAAGAATAGGTGTTGAGCATTATGAATTAATGAAGAAGCAAATTGATGAACTGGTTGGAAAAATAAATGGGAAATTCGGTAACATAAACTGGACACCGATTATTTATCAATATAAATTTCTTCCATTTATTCCTCTGACCGCCCTTTACAGCGTAAGTGATGTTTGTATGGTTACACCATTGCGAGATGGGATGAATCTTGTAGCAAAAGAGTATGTAGCATCGAGACAGGACAGAACAGGGGTATTAATACTGAGTGAAATGGCAGGGTGTGTAAAAGAACTTGGAGAGGCAATTATAATTAATCCAAACAATATTGAAGAAATTGCTCAGGCAATAAAGGAAGGATTACAAATGCCTGTAGAAGAACAAATAAAAAGAAATTCGCTTATGCAGGAACGCTTACGGAAATGTGATGTGTTGTCATGGGCAGAAAAGTTTATATCTGATTTGAAGGAGGTTAAGAAGGAAGAAAATAAACTCAAGACAAGGTATCTAAATTTAAAATTGCAGAAAAGATTATTAAGTCAATACAAAAAGTCAAGTAAACGTTTATTATTAATTGATTATGATGGAACACTAACACCATTTTATCCTGTTCCAGAAATGGCAAAGCCAACTGAAAAACTGAACGAAGTCCTGAAGTGTATATCAGAAGATAAAAACAATCATCTTGTTCTGGTTAGCGGGCGTGAAAGAAAAAACCTTGAAGACTGGTTTGGAAAATTCCGGGTTGGACTTGTAGCAGAGCACGGATTATGGATTAAGGACTTAAACGGCAAGTGGCAATTGACAAAAAATGTCTCATCTGATTGGAAACCCAGGATTATTGATTTATTAAAAATTCATTTAACAAGGCTTCCCGGCGCATTTATTGAGGAAAAAGAATTTTCTGTGGCATGGCATTATCGCAATGCGGACCCGGAATACGGTCATTTCATCAGCAGAGAAATAATTGATGAACTTGTCCATTTTACCGCAAATATAGACCTTCAGGTTTTGGAAGGGAATAAGGTTATTGAATTTAGACCTTCTGGAATAAATAAAGGGGTTGCATGCAGGCATTTTCTTTCAAAGAATGATTATGACTTTATACTTGCAGTTGGTGATGATGAGACAGATGAGGATATGTTTAAAGTCCTGCCTGAATTAGCGTGCTCAATAAGAATCGGCATGGTGCCATCCTTTGCTCATTATAATTTACATTCCTTTTTTGAATTTCTGGAATTTTTAAAACAATTGTAATATTCTTAAAACTATCCGGGTCAATTATGAGATTTACAATTCAAAAATTATATGCTAAAAATACTCTATTACCCGTAATACTTTAATAAAAATTTAACTTGACTAGAGTTAAAGCTCTGTGTAAAATAAAACTCAATGAATTTAATACGAAATACAACGTTCTTAATCTTATTGTTAATCCCTTTTGTTCTTCATTCCGAGGAAAAATTATTTTTATATTCCTCCAATTATGCTACTCCTCTGGCAAAGGAAATTAATCTGGAATATCGGCTTGATTATAATAAAAGGGCATGTGTGAGGTGTGGGGTTGCAGAAGCCGCAAAAATTAACAATATCCAGCAATGGTTAGGACTTGAGAGAGGGATGAGCGAAAGATTAAGCTTATCTGTTTTTGGAATCTTTACTTATGGTATAAACGAAAATAAAATAATGGCAGATTCATTTTATGCGGGTGGGAAATATAGATTTTCAGAACAGGGTGTTCTCCCAGTTGATATGTCTGTGACTTTTGGGTATTTACAGGAACCTGGCGGAATTCCGGTCCTTCAGGTTGGTGGCGTATTTTCAAAAGATATTGAAAAATTAAATCTTACAACAAACCTACTTTTTGAAAAAGCATTCCAGAAGATGAGAGATGAAATTGATATGTTTATTACCGCTGGGATGTCTTTCAGATTTACTGAGTGGCTGAGCAGTGGAATTGAATATGCAGGACAGGATCTGGAGGATTTATGGGAGCAGGAAGAAGCAGAGGGAGGTGCCAGACATATTGTTGGACCTGTCTTGAGTGTTAACTTTATTCGCCATAAAACTCAGTTTATAATTACACCTGCAATTGCATTTTCTCCTCAAAAAGACGGATTTATAATGAGAGCGATGTTCCAACAGAGTTTTTAAGAAGGCATTTGCGAAAAAAAATTGACATGATTGTAAATCTGTGCAATTTTAATTAAATGAAGATTAGATGGCTTCTGTTGTTTTCATTTTTTCTTTCCACACAGATTCTTGCAGAACCAGTGGAGAGA
>CBFGJQ010000195.1:0-2152 GCA_965649095.1 Caldifarciminota bacterium
CCTATTACTTGAAGTATTACTTTAAGATCTTTTCCGGGGTGTAAATAAGGTCCCTTTCCGTTTGCATCGCCCCCTTGACAAATTGAAAATTTTGAGTATAATATAAATAAAGGATAACTCTATGCTGAGAAATTTACCTTTAAGGGGAAAGAACTACTCTACTCTACTCTAGATTTCTCATTAATCCTTCTGGGGAGGCAAATGCGGGCTAAACTTGCCTCGGATAAGGGGTGAGACCTTATACCGAGGATTAGGAATGCTTAAAAGGCTTTTATGATTAAACCAGAAGGAGGTCAAAATGCTAAGAATAAAAATAATTTTTGCAAGTTTAATATTCCTGGGTTTCTCCTTTGCCCCAGGAACCGAGTGTGGTGTGGCAAAAGACATATGGTGGCCCAATGGGTGATAAAGGATATTCTGTTCAAGCAACTCAGGATGGTGGATATATAATTGCAGGTGAAACCTATTCTTTTGGTGCCGGTCATACCGATGTCTTTCTCATCAAAACAGATGCATTTGGTAACGTGGAGTGGCAAAGGACCTTTGGAGGTTCATACTACGACGAAGGATGGTGTGTTATACAGGCTCATGATTTAGGATATGTGGTTACAGGCACTTATGCTGCTAACTCGGGCACAGACGGTGTCTATCTTATCAAAACTAACCAAACTGGTAATCCACAGTGGGTTAGAATAATAGATTTGGGCTTCCAGGAATGGGGACAATCTGTTATAGAAACTGCCGATGGTGGCTTCGCCATCGTGGGCGGCCAGCTGGGTCTTGACCAAGGGAGTGTCTTACTTGTAAAAACAGATGCGCAGGGTACTTTAATATGGGCGAAGACTTATAGTCTGACGAATTATCCAGATTGTGGTTTTTCTGTCCAACAGGTTTACGAAGATTATGAGTATAGGTTTGTTATTACTGGTTTTGCATACAATCCAAATACTACCAGCTCTGATGTCTGGCTATTGAAAACGGATGAATACGGTAATTTAATGTGGGAGAAAAAATTTGGCTATAATGATATCGACCGAGGCAGGTATGTAGCGAAAACTGCAGACCACGGATATATCGTTTGCGGGACTGTGCGGTACGGTGGATCGATTTATCTATGGCTAATAAAAACTGATTATCAAGGTAATTTACTATGGGAGAAAAAATTACGGCCCACGGCTACCTCGGCTGCTCAGGGATACATAGTTAAACAGACTTCTGATGGGGGCTATATAGCAGTTGGTGAAGCAATGTTAACTAGCACCTGGGATGTTTATATTGTTAAAGTCGATGGGAATGGGAATGTTGAATGGCAAAAGACAATTGACTATGGACATAATCACAATGACCATGGATACTCTATGGATATAATAAAAGAAAACGAATATATCATTGCCGGTGCTACAGAGCTCGACCCAGGCAATCCTCCGTACTACGATGTCTATCTCGTCAAACTCGGTCCTATGCTTTATGATACCGATGACCCATTATCACTTGCCTATAATGGCAACCGACACCTTGTTCGTGAGCATAATACTGAAAAATTGCATCTTGTCTATACCCGTCTGGACTCGGTAATCTATCAATATTCTTCAAATGGTGGCACAAACTGGACTACACCAGTTTCTATTGGTGAAGGCAAGTTCCCGGCAATTACCTTGAGTTCAGATAATCTGCCTTCAGTCACCTGGACCGATGAAATTGGTGGTTTGTGGTATAGGCGGAAGATTTCCGCAACACAATGGAGTGAGATTTATCATCTCTATGACCCATGGATTTACTGGCAGGCAAGGTTGAATTCACCGCCTTCTATTGCCATTACACCCCATACTACCGGCGATAGTGTCCACATCCTTTGCACAATGCATAACCCGGCAAATGGACCGATAAATTGGGTTGGTGAATATACCTTCAGGATTGACCAGCCGATGTCTTACACATCCTTGGGGATTGAAGGTGGTGTGGGTCCAGCTGCAGGTGCAATTCGCTATAATCCTTCAATTGCCCGCTCAAGTCTTAACAACTCCCTCCATGCAGTCTGGCAGAGGGCAGATACAATCTGTTATGCGACAAGAGAAGTCGGACAGAACTGGCAGAACTGGGGCGATGTTTTTAACCCAGAAGGACATCGCTCTGCCCATCCCTTTGTTGAATG
>CBFGJQ010000195.1:2162-3141 GCA_965649095.1 Caldifarciminota bacterium
GTGGGAGCACAAAGAGTCTCCATGGCTCCTTGAAGATGTGTATAAAGGATGGCGACGATTGCCTTTCATTGATTTCTATTGGGACAACTTCAGCCGGACGCCTGAGCCACCTTCACGGATGCCGGTCAGTGCATCAGGACTATTCACAGTCTATGCTGAAATGCCCACCCCGCCCCTTGATACCTGGTATGAAATCTATTACAAAATCCATCCTGAAGACGAGCGTTATAACATCAGCCAGATACCATATGAGAGGTCATATTATCCGCATTCTGTAGCACGGTTTACAGCAACGGGCCCTTATCTCTATACTGCCTGGCTTGAAGGTAATGGCATTCCTTATGAAATCAGATTCAAGAAACTCTTGCACATCCCCTGGGAATTTCCTGCCTATCTCACTTCAATCAACGGCTATGAAACACCTTCGCCCTATCTTGTTGCTCGGGATAGTTTCATCTCCAACTGGCAGATTCCGGTTGATGTAGGCTACCAGACGATTACTTACCAATTCCCGCTTGAGCCTGGCTATCGCTACAAAATTAAGGTCATTGCCTATCAAGAGACTTCCGGTCAGTGGCGAGAATGGGTGAAGATAGATGGAAAACTTAAGCATTTAATCAAATACAATGCCTTTAAGCCCGAGACATTAGAATTCTGGATTCCACCCGCATTCTATCAGGATGGCAAAATTGATGTGGTCTTTGAGAGAATCACCGGTTCTTTTGCGACAGCAGGTCCAATCTATATCTACAAGTATGAATACGAAGAAGGTGAAGGTGGTGGACCAATGGCACAGGAAACTCAACCATTGAATAGCATAGGAATTACAATCTTCCCGAATCCATTTAGTGAAAGGCTGACTATCAACTTAGGTGCAGATGGAAGATCTATCACCTATCCCTTCTCACTCAAAATCTACGATATTGCAGGAAGATTGATAAAACAATACAATAATCCACCCGAGCAAATCATCTGGGAT
>CBFGJQ010000196.1:0-3140 GCA_965649095.1 Caldifarciminota bacterium
TAAAGGAGGATATTTACGCGCTTAATAAAGAATTAAAATTAAAATCAGAAGAACTTGAAGATTTAGAAAGAGAGAAAGAGACGAGGTTATGCGAATTGGAAGCAGGAAAGAAGGAGATAAGCAAGAGCCCTGTTGATTATTATGCAAAGGATTGCGATATAGTTTATTTTTTCTGGCCCCATTTTGTAGATTTTCAAGAAACTAATAAACCAAGTGTATGTACATTTCAGGATGTTGTTATACTGGATTTTCCAGAGAATATTGGGGGAACAAATGCAAGAGTCTTCTACGAGAATTCAAGAAAGTGGCTAACTGAGACAACAATAACAATTACATCTTCAATTTATACTAGGTCAAGATTGCAGGAATTTTTTAATTTAAATCCAGATTCAATATTTGTTATTCCACACAGGGGATTTGTAATGGAAAATTTTTCGAAAAGTAATTTTAACCCAATTAAAGAGAAATTTAATTTACCCAGGGAATATATTGTTTACCCTGCAAATCTTGGTTTCCATAAAAATCATTATAACTTGTTTATTGCATTTTCAAGATTTAAATACCGTGAGAAATATCCTCTTGTTCTCTTTGGCAATTTTACAGAATATATTCGGCAGTCACCACCGGATTATCCGGAGTTGATTAACTGTGCAAGATTATCTGCCTTGCTTAACCGTCTTGGATTAAAACATGGCAGGGATTTTTTCTCGCTAGGGTTCATTGAAGATGAATATGTCCAGCCAATAATTGAGAATGCAAAGTTTCTTATTATGCCAAGTTTAGCAGAGGGGGGTGGAAGTTATCCAGTTGAGGAGGCACTAAGATTGGGAGTGCCTGTAGCATGTTCTGATATTCCTGTGATGAGAGAACACCTCACAGATAGAACAGCAAAAATAGCATGGTTTGACCCTGAATCTACGGAGTCAATTACAAATGCTATGAATGATTTGATAGAAAATTACGATGAGTATAAAGAATCTGCAATTAAAGGTATGAACGATCCATCGCAGTCATGGGAAGAAATTGCGGAAAATTATGTGAAGGCATTTAAAATGGCGATAGAGAAATTTTATAGAAGGTAAAAATAATGAAAACACTTGGAATCTGGATAGGTTTTGACCATAAGTTACCAATAAAAAGAGAAGGATGGGCAAGGGTTATATTTTATCTTGTAAAGCATTTATTGAAAAATTACCCAATAAGTTGTGAGGTATGGTGTTATAGTTATAATTATAAAGAGGTAGAGATATTATTTTCAGAATTGTTAGGTGATAGAGAAAACAGCAGGAGGTTGAGGGTCATAACGGAGAAGGATTTTGATGAGGGGGAAATAAGCAGGAGGAGAGTTTTTAGGAGGGGTATGGAAATAGTGAAGAACATAATATTATACGATAGAGGAATAAGTTGGAAGGACCCATACAGGTATTATCGGTCATACTATCCTTTGAGAGTAAGGAGGAGGAGAGAGATAGAAGGGGAGGGCTTTAGCATTAAGGAGTATATTAAATATTTTTTAATAGATTTAATATGTTCAGTGGTAATGGTATTTGGTGGGTTAATTGGGCGTGTGTTGAGGAGGACAATTTTGAGGATAAATCTGCCGCGAGTAACAGAAAAGTGTGAGGAGTTTGTTGCGAAAGAATTACCAGGAGAGGTAGGGGAAGTGGATGGTGTTGAGAGAGTAGCGAGGGAGGATCGAGATAGTGAAGGGAATATAATATACGGGCCATATGTAAAACTAAGTGCAGGGTATCATGAGGTAGAATTGCATTATAGTTATAAGGGAGAAGGTAGGGGTGATACTCCGATATGGGATGTGATATTCCATAGAGGTGAGGGTGTGGAGGTAGTAGCAGGTGGTGAATTGAGAGTGGGGGATGATGTGATGGTGGGTAGTTTTTATGTAACAGAGGAGAATGCAGGTAAGCCGATGGAGTTCAGGGTATGGTATAAGGGTAAGGGGGAGTTAAGGGTGAAGAAGGTAATAATAAGGAGGGAGGTAAGGATGGAGGAAGGTGGAGGAGAAAGAGATATGCTTGCAAAGCTTGCAAACAAATATTCCTCAGCTGATTGCTTCCTTATACCTATTGTAACCCTCGGGAATGGACTTGAATTGAACTTTCCAGAACTAGTTATTTTACATGACCTTGTTACACTTGAATTTTATGATTATTTTATTAATGAGAACCCAAAGTGGAAGGAATGGATTGAATACGGGAAAAGATGTGCTGAGGATTACGGGAGAAAGGGAGTTATTTTTTGTGGTATAAGCAAGTATGTAATACATAATCAGCTACTTAGATTTATAAAAACAGTTAACGAGGAACAAACTGATTTTGCATATCACGCAAGTATGAAACCGGATAAAATTTTTGAAAGACTGTTAAGCAAAGATACTATTCTTAAGAAGTTTGGAATTAGACACAAGTATATATTTTATCCAACTCAGATCAGGCCGTACAAAAATTTGATAACTTTATTAAAAGCGTTTAAATTATTATTAGAAAAGGAAATCGAAATACAATTAGTATTAACCGGGACGTTTGAATACGATAAGAATTCAAAAGACTACCTTGAAAAGAACAGGTTGAATGATCATATTGTTTTTACAGGTGATCTGACAGAGACAGAACTTTATTCATTGTATTTCTATGCCGATGTGGTGGTAGTAACTTCTTTGTTTGAAGGTGGCTTTCCACTTCAAGCACTTGAAGCCATTGCAATGAATGCGCCGGTAGTAATTGCAAGAATTCCTGTAACAATTGAGCGTTTACTCGCGGAAGGATTCAATCCTGAAGCATGTGGATTGAAGTTATTTAATCCGGAAGATGAAAATGAACTTTGTTTAAAAATACAGGAAGTTCTCCATAATAGGGAGAGAGCAATTTTGGAACAGAAATTCGTTAAAGATAAATTTGCACAGTATACCTGGGACGATGTGAGTAGAAAATATTATGCTCTCTTATCTAAAATTTGTGGAAAATGAAAATTAAAACGATTGGTATCTGGATAGGATTTGATCATAAATTGCCCATTAAGAGAGAAGGAATATCGCGATTCCTTTTTTACTTAGTTAGGTCCTTATTAAAAAATTTTAAAATAAATTTTGAAATATGGTGTTACTCTTTTAACCGAAAAGA
>CBFGJQ010000197.1:0-3129 GCA_965649095.1 Caldifarciminota bacterium
GACCTCAATACCACAATCTCTTAAAATTGCAATAACCTCAGGTGAGGGCTGGAATACGCCAGTAATCTCAGAGAAATCCTTGCCGCTTCTGATTGCAATATCATCAATCCTTTCGCCACATAGTCCTCCAATCGCCTCTACAATCATAGATTTACCGGCACCAGTTTCACCGGTAATAATTGTAAGACCACCTTCAAAATCAAGGGATAATTCGTCCATAAGGGCAAAATTTTTGACACTTAAGAACTTAAGCATCCTCCCTCCCACCCCATTTCATCTTCTCACGCAATGTATTAAAAAATGTTGTGCCCCTCGGCTTTATGAGTTGGACATAATAACCAGCCCTTTTGAATAAAACCCTCCCCCCTTTTTTAATCAGTTTACTGCGCTGGCCATCAGCAACTAAAATTCCCTGCCCCTTCTTCCCGGTCTGTATTTCAATTTGAGCCTCCCTGGGTAAGACCATAGGCCGAACCGAGAGAGTATGGGGCGAAATTGGTGTAAGGATGATTGCCTCAGTAGTGGGTAGTAATATCGGACCCCCGGTAGCCAGTGAATAGGCGGTTGAACCGGTTGGCGTCGCGACGATTATTCCATCCGCAACAAACCGGCAGAGATATTCACCATCTATCCTTGCCGAAAATTCAACTACCCGACCCGGAATGTGGGTGCAGATTGTCAGGTCATTCAAGGCATAGAGCCTAATTCCACCATAATGTGCCTCAATGACCATTCTCCTTTCTATGTAGTATCTCTTCTCTTTTATTTCCTCAAGAACCCTCTCTACCTGAGAAAACTGGACATCAGTAAGAAAGCCCAACCCTCCTGCGTTGACACCTAAGATTGGAATCCCTCTTTTGCCATAAATGAATGCCGCCGCAAGCAGGGTTCCATCGCCACCGAGTGCAATCACAAAGTCAGGATTTGCTGAAACTTTGAAATTCTTCTCTTTTAGAATATTCTTTAATAATTTAAAATTTCTTGCTGATTCAACTTTTTTTCTATTGATTACAATTTTAACTTTCTTCATTTATTTCGCAATCAAAACAACATATATTTTGCAATTAAAACGACATATTTATGCCCACGAATAGATAACGATACCGTCCAAAGAGGTCCTTCTTGAAAATAAAGGGAAGCCCCTTCCCTTTAATGTAATTGGTTAAGCAGGGAACCTCTTCCTCATCAATCTCAAGGGCGATAAGCCCCTGCTTGCCAATAAACTCAATGCCTTGATCGATTATCTTTCTGATTATCTGCACCCCCCCTTTTCCACCATCAATTGCCCTTCGCGGTTCAAACTCCCTGACACTTTTGGGTAGAAGACCAAATCTCTCAATGGGGATATAGGGTGGGTTAGAGACAATCAGGCCAAAATTAGATTTGATTGAAGAAAAGAGGTCAGCACCAATCAGGTAGATTCGGTCTTTTAGATCGTAGCGGGTAATATTCTCATCCGCGTTCTTCAAACAGATATAAGAAATATCTGTGGCATAAATCCGGGAGCGGGGAAAGTAAAAGGCAAGGGCTATGGCAATTGCACCACAGCCAGTTCCAATTTCTAAGATTCTTTCCGGCTGACAATTTATTAATTGGAAGATAAGTTCAACAAAATATTCGGTCTCCAATCGGGGGATGAAGACGCCCGGATAGACTGTAAGTCGATAGGAATGAAACTGAACCTGTTTGGTGATATATTCAATCGGAACTCCATTTTTTAAGAGGGTGAGTTTCCATTTAAGAATTTTTTTATGATTTTCATCCAGTTCTTTGTTAAGATATAGTTCAAACCTTGGCCGCTTGAGAATGGTTGAAAGGATGAGTTCCGCTTCAGTCCTGGTAATATTCAGTTCCTCACAAATTTCTCTGATTGTCTCTCTCATATTTAACGAGCGCCTCAATTAAGTCGTCAAGTTCTCCGTCAAGGATATTCTGTAGATTGTAGAGGGTAATCCCGGCCCGATGGTCGGTGACACGATTCTGGGGGAAGTTATAGGTCCTTATCTTTTCACTCCGCTCACCGGTTCCAATCTGGCAGCGCCGTTTTTTTGATATCTCCTCTTCTCTCTTCTCATTTTCAATTGCCGCAAGCCGCGCCCGCAAAATTCGCATCGCCTTTTCCCGATTCTGGTATTGAGACCTTTCATCCTGACAGGTAACCACAATACCGGTTGGAATGTGTGTAATCCGAACCGCAGAGGAGACCTTATTCACATTCTGCCCTCCGTGCCCACCCGCCCGAAAGGTATCTATCTTCAGGTCATCGGGTGAGATAGAAATCTGAGATTCCTCAATCGCGAGTAAGACCGCAACGGTTACGGTTGAGGTATGGATTCTACCACTGGCTTCAGTAGCGGGTATCCGCTGAACACGATGCACACCGCTCTCAAAGCGAAATATCCCATAGGCACCATCACCCGCGACCTGAAAGATAATCTCTTTATAGCCACCAATTTCACTCGGGTGTGAAGAGAGAACCTCAAATTTCAATCCCTTCTTCTCTATGTATTTCACATACATCCTGAATAAATCAGCCGCAAATAAGGTTGCCTCAGCACCGCCGGCCCCGGCACGAATTTCAATGATACAATTCTTTTGATACTCCTCATAGTGAGGATTTGACAATTGAGAAATTTGAAATTCAATCTCAGCAAGCTTCTTCTTCAGGTAGGCGAGCTCCGACTGTGCGAGTTCCCGCAATTCTAAGTTGGGCTGTTTTAAAATCTCCTCCGCATCCCTTATCTCCCTTAATATCCGTTCGTATGCCTCATATTTCTTAAGGATTTCTTGAGTCTTTTTGAATTCTCTTGAGACACGGGCATACTCATTAGGATTCTTTAAGATTTTATCTGAACCAAGCAGATTGCCTAATTTCTCCAATTCCAGTTCTAATCTCTTTCTGGTATTTATATCTACCGCCATATATTTTAACTCTTTTTAATTACAGTTTCTCAAACTTCTCCTTTAAGGCAATGTAGCGGAGATAGTCATCCAGGTCTGCAATTCCTCTGACAATGAGGGCATCGCCTTTCAAGGTAACCAGGTTTACTTGCGCCAGTTTATTAACATATTCTTTTACCTTATTTGCTTCTATCCCGGTAGTATATGCCATCTGGTCAAAAGAGAATG
>CBFGJQ010000198.1:0-3116 GCA_965649095.1 Caldifarciminota bacterium
TGATTTGTAAAAATCCGCGGCATAAACAGAGACAGGGATAGAAGATGCCCAGGATTGCCGGTGTTGATTTGCCATTAAATAAGAAGGTAGAATATGGATTGACCGCGATATACGGAATCGGACTTTCTACCGCCCGGAAGATAGTATTGAGTTGTGGTGTCAATCCTGCAAAGAGGGTAAAAGACCTGAGCGATGATGAGGTGACAAAGATCAGGAAGATGATAGAATCTGATTATCGGGTTGAGGGTATCCTGCGTGCGGATATTGCGGCGAATATAAAGAGGTTGATTGATATTGGCAGTTATCGGGGAATCAGACATAAGATTGGCCTGCCGGTAAGGGGACAGCGGACAAGGACCAATGCCCGAACAAGGAAGGGCAAGCGAAAGACTGTAGCAGTGAGTAAGGGTGCGGTCGGAGAAAGGAAATGAGGACTTTTTTCTTAAAGAGAGAGGACTCATTTGAAGGTGAAGGAGGTTAATGATGCCTGCCCCAAAGAGGATAAAAAAGAAAAGGGTAGCCCGAGCCGATATTGCCGGGATAGCAAATATCTTTGCCTCATTTAATAATACCATTATATCAATCTGTGATAATCAAGGGAATACAATCTGCTGGTCTTCTTCCGGAAGGTGCGGCTTCAAGGGAACAAAGAAGGGGACTGCTTATGCCGCGCAGCAGTGTGCAACCGCAGTAGGAAAGGAGGCACTCTCCCGGGGCGTGAAGAAGATTGAGGTGCGGATTAAAGGACCGGGTCCGGGTAGAGAGGCGGCAGTAAGGACATTGCAAACGGTTGGGCTTACCATTACGGCAATAAAGGATGTGACCCCATTACCCCATAATGGGTGTCGTCCCCCAAGACGAAGGAGGGTTTGAAAGTGGCGCGCTATATCGGACCGAAATGTAAGATCTGTCGTAGGGAAGGGGAAAAATTATTCTTAAGGGGAAGCAGATGCTACACAGATAAGTGTTCATTCTCCAGACGGGGTTATCCACCAGGAATGCACGGAAAATCTGGGAGGAGAAAATTGACCGCTTATGCCTCGCAACTGAGGGAGAAGCAGAAGGTAAAAGCCGTCTATGGGTTACTGGAACGGCAGTTCCGTAAATGTTTCGCCGAGGCAGTAAAAAGGGCCGGTGCACCCGGAGAGAACCTTTTAATTGCCATGGAGAGAAGGCTTGATAATGTGGTCTATCAACTGGGTATTGCCTCATCAAGGGTCCAGGCGCGTCAGCTTATTCGGCATGGCCATATCCTTGTGGATGGAAAGAAGGTTGATATACCATCATACCAGGTGAAGTTGAATCAGGTGATTTCTTTGACTGAGGCAATGCGCAGCAATCCATTGGTTAAACGGGCAATAGAGGAGAGGGATCCAGAAAGGATTGTTGGCTGGCTTAAATTTAATAAAGAGAATATGACGGGCACTATAATCAGACTGCCCAGGCGCGAGGATGTGACGATACCGATTCAAGAAAGTTTAATTGTTGAATTATATTCCAAGTAAGGAGTCCTATGCAATTAAAACCAATGGTGATGCCTAAGGGCATAGAGATCGATAAAGAGGTTACGAACGATACCTTTGGTAGATTTATTATTTCACCTCTGGAAAGGGGATATGGAATAACCATCGGCAATGCCCTGCGCCGTATGCTTCTTTCCTCTATTCAGGGGGCAGCAATCACCAGCGTCCGAATCAGTGATGTGGCACAGGAATTTTCAACAATTCCCGGTGTGGAAGAGGATGTGGTTAAGATAATTCTGAATCTAAAAAAGGTGAGGGTAAAATTATTGAGTGATACACCGGTAACTATCAATTTAAAGGTGAAAGGAAGAAAAGAATATTTCGCTGGTGATATTGAAAAAAATCCTCTGGTAGTCATTGCCAACCCCACTCAGAAGATATTGACCGCAAACGACTCAAGGGTTAATCTCACAATGGAGATGAAGGTTGAGGCAGGACGGGGTTATGTGACCGCAGAGAATTTGAAGAGAGGGGATGCCCCGGTTGGCACAATCTTTATTGATGCACTATTTTCACCAGTCCTTTTTGTAAATTTCAATGTCCAGAATGTTCGGGTTGGAACAAAGACCGATTACGACCATCTGGTTCTTGAAATAAAGACCGATGGGACAGTGACACCGATTGAGGCACTGGTAGAGGCAGCCAGTCTCTTGAGACATCACCTATTATTCTTTACCGAACTGGGTAGGCCAATCTATATGATTGAAGATTCGTTAAGAAAGACAATAGATGAGCTAAGAGATGCACTCAATAAAAAGGGCCTCCAACTTCTAATTGAACCGCTATTTACTTCCAAGGAACAACTTGATGCGGAGCACCGTAGAATCCGTGAGATATTGAAGAGAAGCATTGATGAACTGGAGATTTCCGTCCGGACATCCAATTGCCTCAAGAGTAAGAATATAATGACGATTGGTGACCTGGTGCGAAAAAGCGGAAAGGAACTTTTGTCCTATGAGAACTTTGGCAGGAAGTCACTGAAAGAACTTGAGAAGATATTGCACAATATGGGTTTGCATTTAGAGATGGAAGTGGATAAGTATCTCAAGGAAGATATTTAATTAGACTTATGAGGCACGGAAAGAGAATTAAGAAACTCGGCCGCAAGAAGGCGCATCGGGTTGCCTTACTGAAAAATCTGTGTCGGGCGCTATTCATCTTTGAAAAGATTAAGACTACGATTCAAAAGGCAAAGGAGGCAAGACGCCTCGCGGAGCGACTGATTGAATTTGCTAAGAGGGGTGACCTTTCAGCAAGGAGGTATCTCTATCGCCATCTCTGTGACCACAAACTGGTTAAGATTGTCTGCGATGAGATTGCGCCGAAATTCGCTAATCGCACCGGGGGGTATACACGAATCTATCACCTTGGTCCAAGGCTGGGCGATGGTGCTGAAATGGCGATTCTTGAACTTACCGAAAAGAGTGAGCCCGAGACACTAAATTTACGCCGCAAACTGATAGAACATAGATATATTCCGGAAACTAAAGAAAAGAAAGAAAAGAAGAAAAAGGAGAAGAAAGAGAAAGTCCCAAGAGAGGCGGCTAAGAAAGAGAAGAAAGTTGGGAAGGAGAAGAAGGAAAAGAAAGAGAG
>CBFGJQ010000199.1:0-12285 GCA_965649095.1 Caldifarciminota bacterium
AAGACGGTGGCGACTTCCTTAGAGATGTTTCGTAAGACCTTGGATAGTGCGGAGGCGGGTGATAATGTTGGGATATTGTTGCGGGGTGTGGGTAAGGATGAGGTTTATCGGGGGATGGTGGTGAGTAAGCCGGGTACGATTCATCCTCATCACCGTTTCAATGCTGAGGTTTATGTCTTGAAGAAGGAGGAGGGTGGTCGGCATACGCCGTTTTTTAGTGGTTATCGGCCGCAGTTTTATATGCGGACTACGGATGTGACGGGTGTGGTGAAGTTACCGGAGGGGGTGGAGATGGTGATGCCTGGTGATAATGCGAATTTGGAGGTGGAGTTGATTACGCCGGTGGCGATTGAGCAGGGGTTGCGCTTTGCGATTCGGGAGGGTGGTAAGACCGTTGGGGCGGGGGTGGTGACCAAGATAATAGAATAATGGGGAAAGGTGGAGAATAGATGCGAATCATAATAACTCTCGCCTGCACCAGTTGTAATAACCGGAACTATACAACGACAAAGGACAAGAAGAAACAGGCACGACTTGAGATCAGGAAATATTGTAAATTCTGTCGGAGGCATACGGTGCATAAGGAAGTAAAATGATTATATATGGTGGCAGAACGAATTAAAGTTTTATTTATAATGTTTAGGCCTGTAGCTCTAACGGGAGAGCATCCGGCTCCAAACCGGAGGGTTGGGGGTTCAAATCCCTCCAGGCCTGGATTAAATTTGAGTGTTAAATAAGATAACTGATTATATAAATAATATCTATAACGAGATGCGCAAGGTAACCTGGCCAACCCGAAGTGAACTGGCAAGCTCTACCCTGGTGGTGATTGTAATCTCAGCGCTTGTGGCACTAATTATCTTCGTCTTTGACCGTATTTTTGCCCTTTTTCTGGGAATTGTTATAAAATAGCTATGGAATGGTTCGTTGTCCATACCCTGACCGGTCACGAACAGAAGGTAAAGAAGATTCTACAGAGGTTAATTGTGGAAAAGAAGCTTGCGGAATACTTTGGACGAATTATAATCCCGGTGGAAAATCTCGTAAAGGTGAGAAAGGGGAAGAAGGTAATTGAGGAGAGGCGCCTCTATCCGGGTTATATTGTTATTGAGATGGTCCCTAATGATGAGACATTGCGGCTGGTCAATTCCGTCCCCGGGGTCACGCATTTTCTTGGTTCAAGGCATAAACCAACTCCATTAAGTCCCAGGGAGGTGGAGGCCTTACTTACCCAGGTTGAGGAGTCTAAGCAGAGGGTCGTTACAAAGATTCCCTTCGCCAAAGGCGAGCGGGTGACAGTAATTGATGGGCCGTTTACCGATTTTATCGGAACTGTGGAAGAGGTATATCCCGAAAGGGAGAAGGTAAAGGTAATGGTGGTAATCTTTGGTCGACCTACGCCAATTGAACTTGGATTTCATCAACTGAAGAGTTTTTAATTTTTAGGAGTAAAGGATGGCAAAAAAGGTTGTGGCAGTAGTTAAATTGCAGTTACCGGCTGGCAGTGCCTCACCGGCCCCACCGGTCGGACCGGCGCTGGGACAGCACGGGGTTAATATTATGGAATTCTGTAAGGCATTCAATGGAGAAACTAAGAATATGGCAGGACTTATCGTCCCGGCCGTCGTTACAATCTATAACGACCGTTCTTTTAGTTATGTCCTGAAGAGTCCGCCGGCGGCGGTCCTTTTAAAACAGGCAGCCGGGATTGCCAAGGGGTCGGGGGTGCCTAACCGGGATAAGGTTGGTAAGGTAACAAAAAGACAGATTGAGGAGATTGCCCAGCGGAAACTGAAGGATTTGAATTGTGACTCACTGGAAAAGGCAATCAAGATAATAGAAGGGACGGCGCGCAGTATGGGTATTGTGGTAGAGTAATAAATTGGGGAGAGCTATGAAGCGCTCAAAACGATATAAAGAATTGAAGGCACAGGTCGATCCACAAAAAAGGTATCCTCTCAAGGAGGCGATTGAATTGGTGAAGAGATTGGCAAGTGCAAAGTTTGATGAATCGGTTGACCTGGCAATCAAACTGAATATTGATGTAAAGAAGCAGGACCAGCAGGTGCGGGGTGCTGCCAGTCTCCCCCATGGGACAGGAAAGACAAAGAGAATTTTAGTCTTGACCAGGGGAGAAAAAGAGAAGGAGGCAAAGGAAGCCGGGGCGGACTATGTTGGGTTAGAAGAGTATGTGGAGAAGATAAAAGGGGGCTGGTTGGATTTTGATTGTGTGATTGCAACTCCCGATGCAATGCCCGAGGTGGGTAAACTTGGTAAAATCCTTGGTCCTAAAGGTCTTATGCCCTCACCCCGGAGCGGAACCGTCACATTTGAGGTTGGTCCTCAGGTAAGGGCATTCAAGAAAGGAAAGGTGGAATTCAAATCTGATAAGGGCGGCTGTATCCATGTCCCGGTGGGCAGGGTCTCATTTGAGACAGAAAAGATAAAAGAGAACATATCTTCCTTCCTTGAAGACTTAATGGCTCTAAAACCAGCCAGTGTTAAAGGACAGTTCATAAAGTCAATCACCCTCTCTTCAACATTGGGTCCGGGGATAAAGATTGATGAAAAAGGGATAATCAGGGGGGGCTGATGCCATCCGCAAGGAATACTGCCTATCTACAGAAGGCTATTCAACTCTTCAGGGAAGGAAAGGCGTTCTATTTTACCGATTTTACCGGAAATAGTGTCCAGAAATTGGAGTCTCTGCGCCGGGAGTTAAAACAGAACAAGGGTAACTATCTTGTGCTCAAAAATACCCTGGGATTGATTGCATTAAAAGGGATGGGTTTTGATGAAAATCTTTTAAGGGGGGTATTGTCCGGACCGACCGGGATTGCAATCGCCTACGATGACCCGATTCTTCTAATAAAGGCATTGAAGTCCAACGAAGGAATAAAGATTAAAGGTGGAATAATTGAGGGGGTATTTTATGATGCCAGGAGTGTCTTAAAATTTTCTGAGATACCATCAAAGGTAGTGTTATATCGCGAGATCATTGGTTCACTCAATATCCTGGGGAATCTGATGAATTCCTTAAGGTCAATTTTGGTCAATTTAATTTATACCCTCAATGCATTGAAAGATAAACAGGGTGAAAAGACCTGAAAATCCTTAAAAATAAAGGACTTCTCCAATTACCCACAATGGGGAATGAATCTGAAATAGGAGGCAAAATGACAACAAAAACAAAAAAGAGTATTGCCGAACTTGTTGACGAGATAGGCAATCTAACCGTTCTTGAGCTTTCCGAATTGGTAAAGGCCCTTCAGGATAAATTCGGTGTCTCAGCCGCGGCTCCCGTGCCAGTAGTTGCCCAACCCGAGGGGAGGCCCACGGAAGCGAAGCCCGCGGGAGAAGAAAAGAGCGAATTTACAGTGACAATAACCGCCTGCGGTGACAAGAAGATTCAGGTTTTGAAGGTCTTAAGGGAACTAACCGGCCTTGGGCTAAAGGAGGCAAAGGATATTGTTGATAGCCTCCCCCGGGTGGTAAAAGAGGGCGCGACAAAAGAAGAGGCCCAGAACTTCAAGGCAAAACTTGAAGAGGTGGGAGCAAGTGTTGAGATAAAATAAGAATGGTCAGAGGTAAGGGCGGGGAGGCTGGAATTTCCCGCCTAGCCCGAAACCTTTAGACGATAAGGCAGGAGGCTTATGAGAAATATTATTGACTTTTCAAAGAGAAAGAGCAACTTTGAATCGCCCCATCTGCTTGAGGTTCAGTTTGAATCCTATAACTATTTTATGGAAAGGTCAATAAAGCGAGTCTTCAGCCAGGAATTTCCCATATCTGAACTACACAATCGGTATCAACTCTTATACATCTCACACCGGTTAGGTCAGGCAAAGTATTCAGTTCAAGAGGCAATTGATAAGGGTGTGAGTTATTCTGCACCATTGAAGGTGAACTTTCGCTTAGTAAAAAAAGAAGATGACGGTGAACTCAGAGAGGTTGCCGAACAGGAGATATACCTTTGTGACATTCCGCTTATGACCCATCGCGGCACATTTGTAATGAATGGAGTAGAAAGGGTAGTGGTTAACCAAATCCACCGCGCACCCGGGGTTTACTTCAATGAAGAAGATGGCACATATTCTACAATGGTAATCCCCCTGCATGGTCAGTGGATTGAGTTTGTTGTGGATAATATGAAGATGTTCTATGCAATCCTTGACCGGAGAAGAAGAATCTTGGGCACGCTCTTCTTACGGAGTATCGGGATTGAAAAGGACGAGGATATTATTAAGACCTTCTACCCGACAAAACTCGTGGAGTTAAGGGAGGCAAAGAACAGTTTCCTTGCCGAGACAATAGATATTGGAGAGAATATTAAGCTCCGGCCCGGTGATTTAATTGACGAGGCCAATTATGAGATATTATCTCACAGAAATATCAAAAAGGTGAGTGTTATAAATTCCCATGCGGTTGGTGTTACGATTCTCACCAATACCTTAAAAAAGGATACCAAAAGTTATACAAAAGAGGAGGCGGCAAGGAAGATATACTACTTTTTACGCTCAATGCCACCCCCCACCGAAGAGATTGCCCTTAATTATATTCACAATCTAATCTTTGATCGGGCACACTTTGATCTGGGTGAGGTGGGCAGATTCAAACTGAATACCCGCCTGGGGATAGATAGAGACCTATCCGATACCTCATTCTCCCGTGAGGATTTGATAAAGGTTATTCAACATCTCTTTCTATTTGCCGCCGGCGAGATTGTCGCGGATGACATTGATCACCTTGGCAATCGTCGGGTAAGGAGGGTTGGCGAGCTACTGGAAGGACAATTCCGACTTGCAATCACCCAGCTCATTCAGAATATAAAGGAACGGGCATCACTTATGGAGGAGGCGGACCTATCTCCCCAGGATTTAATAAATCCAAATCTCGTTTCAAATATCATCAATAAATTCTTCACCACCAGTCAATTATCCCAATTTATGGAGCAGACAAATCCCATTTCCGAGATGACTCACAAAAGGCGCATCTCCTCATTGGGCCTTGGTGGATTGACCCGTCAGACCGCCGGCTTTGAAGTCCGGGATGTCCATTACTCACATTATGGCAGAATCTGTCCCATTGAAACACCCGAGGGTCCCAATATCGGATTGATCTCCAGTCTTTCCAGTTTTGCCCGGGTGGATAAATATGGCTTTATTGTAACCCCCTACTGGCAGGTGAAGAATGGTGTAGTAAAAGACACCCTTGTCTACCTCCGGGCTGATGAAGAAGACCAGTATACAATCGCCCAGGCAAATACCCCGGTTGATAAATCAGGGCGCATTCTTACCGACCAGGTCCTCTGCCGGAGAAAGGGCGAATTCCCGATGGTTTCAGCCCAGGAGGTTGATTTTATGGATGTCTCACCCGAGCAGGTCTTCAGTCCCACCGCGGCCCTTATTCCCTTTTTGGAACATGATGATGCGGACCGGGCACTGATGGGTTCAAATATGCAGCGGCAGGCCGTCCCCCTCATTGAACCTGATATCCCCTTGGTGGGAACTGGGCTGGAGGCAAAGATAGCACGCGATTCAGGTAATATCCTGATTGCGGATGAGGAGGGAATAGTTGACTATGTGGATGCCACAAAGATAATAATTGAAAATAATAAAGGTGTAAAGAAGAAATACCTCCTTGCGAAGTTTCAGCGCTCCAACCAGAATACCTGTATTCACCAGAAACCACTGGTAAAGATGGGTCAGAAGGTAAAAAGGGGTGATGTCTTGGCTGATGGTTATGCAACCAAAGAGGGGGTTCTGGCCCTGGGTAAGAATGTCCTGGTGGCATTTATGCCCTATTTAGGCTATAACTTTGAAGATGCGATTGTGGTGAGTGAGCGCTTACTAAAAGAAGATACTTTTACCTCAATACACATCTTAGAATTTGATTGTGAAATCAGGGAGACAAAACTGGGTCCTGAGGAGGTAACCAGGGATATCCCGGGGGTTCCTGAGATCTTCTGTAAAGACCTTGACCAATTCGGAATTGTGCGGATTGGAGCCGAAGTCGGTCCGGATGACATCCTGGTAGGAAAGATTACCCCCAAGGGCGAAACCGAACTGACACCGGAAGAGAGGCTTATGCGGGCAATATTTGTGGAGAAGGCAACGAGTGTGCGGGATACCTCTTTAAGGGTAGAACCGGGTGTGGAAGGGGTTGTCATTGATGTGCGGGTTTTAACGAGAAGGACTGATGACCCGCTGGCGAGGTATGTAATGTCGGAAAGGGAGAAAAAAACTGAAGAGGAGTTTGACCTGCTGAGGAAGGAAGCCCTGGCAACAAGAAATGGTCTCCTCAAATCTTTCCTTTTGGGAAATATCGCTGCATCTACGATTCGTGATGAAAAGGGGCATATCCTCCTTAAAAAGGGACAGCCATTTACTGAGGAGTTCTTCAATAACCTCACCGGTAGTAAAATCACTGCCGAGGAGACATTTGTGGATAATCCAAAGATTGATGAGAGGGTGAAGAGAACTATCTTAGAGGGTGAGGAGACACTCCTTCGTATCGCAGCTGACCAGAAGATAGAAGAGGATAAACTATTAAGGGGGGATGAGTTGCCTTATGGAGTTTTGAAGATTATAAAGGTCTTCATTGCCCAGAAGAGGAAGATTTCGGTTGGTGATAAGATGGCAGGGAGGCATGGCAATAAGGGGGTGGTTGCGAAGATTGTTCCGGAAGAGGATATGCCATACCTTGCGGATGGAACACCGGTTGATATTGTTCTCAACCCATTGGGAGTTCCATCAAGGATGAATATAGGACAGATTCTGGAGACCCACCTTGGCTGGGCAGCAAAAAAGTTGAATTTCTATGCAATCTCTCCGGTATTTAACGGGGCAACAATCGAAGAGATAAAAGAGAAGTTAAAAGAGGCGAATCTACCCGAAGACGGTCAGGTGACTCTTTATGACGGAAGAACTGGACTACCGTTTGATTCAAAGGTAACCGTGGGATATATGTATATGCTTAAACTCATTCATATGGTTGATGAGAAGATGCATGCCCGCTCCAGTGGTCCGTATTCGCTCATCACCCAGCAACCCCTGGGTGGTAAGGCACAATTTGGCGGTCAGCGTCTTGGTGAAATGGAGGTATGGGCGCTTGAGGCGTATGGTGCCGCTTACACCCTGCAGGAGATGCTGACCGTAAAGTCTGACGACATTGAAGGACGGGCGGCAATGTATGAGGCACTGATCAGGGGTAAGAATCCACCCCGGCCCCGGGCCCCGGCTTCATTCAATGTGTTATTAAAAGAGTTGCAGGGGCTATGTTTTAATGTTACATTTGAAAAGAAGAAGGAGGGAAAAGATGAGGCGTAGTTGGCAGGAATTTGTTGATGTCTCAGAGTTCAGTGGACTAAGGCTAAGTCTTGCCTCGCCGGAGACAATCCTCTCCTGGTCCTATGGAGAAGTCACCCGGGCGGATACGATAAATTATCGCACCCAGCGTCCGGAAAAGGATGGACTCTTTTGCGAAAGAATCTTCGGTCCGGTAAAGGATTATGAGTGCGCCTGTGGTAAATACAAAAAGGCTAAATACCGGGGCACAATCTGTGACCGCTGCGGTGTGGAGGTGGCTCCGGCCTCAGTCCGGCGCGAAAGGATGGGGCACATTGATCTGGCAGTCCCGGTAGCACACATCTTCTACTACAAGATTCCGCCGAGTAAGATAGGACTCTTACTGGACCTCACAATTAATAACCTGGAGGCAATTTTAAACTATGAGGCATACATCGTCGTTGCCCAGGGTTCTTCCCCCTATCCCCAGGGATATGTCCTCACTGATGATATGTATCAGGAGGCAGTGCTCAAAAATTACGAGGGATTCCGTGCTGATACCGGTGCCCAGCCAATATATGAACTATTAAAAGAGATTGACCTGGACAATCTTTCCTCAGAATTACGGGCAAACCTTGAGATAGAGACACTTCAGGCAAGACGGATAAAGCTCTTGAATAAATTGAAACTGGTAGAGGCATTGCGTCTATCCAACAATCGTCCTGAGTGGATGATTTTGACAAGGATTCCGGTAATTCCACCTGATTTAAGGCCCCTGGTCGCCCTTGAAGGGGGCAGGTATGCAACGAGTGATTTAAATGACCTTTATAAGAGAGTCATCACCCGCAATAATCGGGTAAAATCTTTACTCTCAGGTATAAAAACACCCGAGGTGATTATTCGTAACGAGAAGAGAATGCTACAGGATGCAGTTGATGCCCTTCTGGACAATTCAAGGAGAAACCGTCCCATAAAGGGGCGTGGAAACCGTCCCTTAAAATCCCTGGCTGATGCCTTGAAAGGAAAACAGGGGAGATTCAGGAGAAACCTTTTGGGCAAGCGTGTTGATTACTCGGGGAGGTCAGTCATTGTTGTTGACCCAACGTTGAGATTATATGAGTGTGGTATCCCCAAGGAGATGGCACTTGAATTATTCAAACCGATGATTGTGAGGAAACTGGAGGAGCGGGGGGTTGTTGATTCAGAGCGCAGTGCAAGGAGGCTGGTCCGTTCCCGCTCCACCGAGGTCTATGAAATCCTTGAAGAGGTAATAAGGGAACATCCGGTTCTTTTGAATCGTGCCCCCACCCTTCATCGCGTCTCAATTCAGGCATTCCTGCCGGTCTTAAAGGAGCACCGGGCAATTGGGATTCATCCTTTGGTCTGTGTCCCCTATAATGCAGACTTTGATGGTGATACAATGAGTGTTCATGTCCCCCTCTCACCCGAGGCAATAATGGAGTCATACCTTTTGATGCTTTCGGTTCATAATATCCGCAGTCCAGCCAATGGGCGGGCACTGATGACCCCCACCCAGGATATGGTAATCGGACTCCACTATTTGACAAAGGAAATGCCATCTTCGGCTAAACCTAAGCCATTCGGGGATGTGGATGAAATCAGGTATGCGCTTGAAAATAGAGTAATTACCCTGCATCAACCAATCTTGTTCTATTTCAAAGGTGAGATGATTAAGACTACACCGGGGCGGGTACTCTTCAATGAATTATTACCCGAAGAACTACGCTTCCAAAATACTACAATGACAAAAAGGGGGCTTGCCTCAATTGTTGATAAATGTCTTAATAAATTTGGCACCGAAAAGACCGTTGAGTTACTTGATAATCTGAAGGCAAAAGGATTTGAATATGCAACAAAGTCAGGTTTGACAATTGGGATTGATGACATGCGGAGCCCACAGAATAAAGAGAAGATATGGAATCAGGGGTTGAAGGAGGTAATTGAGATAAATAAGGCCCATAAGGCGGGCACTATCTCCGAGACTGAGCGGTATAACAAGGTGATTGATACCTGGACCAGGGTTTCCATGGAGATTGAAGAGGAACTGATTAAGGAATTGGGCAGAGACAGAAATGGTTTTAATCCCCTTTATATGATGGTTGAATCCGGTGCCCGCGGTTCAAGGAATCAGGCAAGCCAAATCTGTGGTATGCGCGGCTTGATGTCCAAGCCCCAGAGAAAGGTAACCGCGGTCCAGATTATTGAAACACCAATCAAGTCTTCCTGCAAGGAGGGGCTCTCGGTTCTTGAATACTTCATCTCCACCCATGGGGCAAGGAAGGGGCTTGCGGATACTGCCTTGAAGACCGCGGATGCGGGTTATCTCACGCGCCGGCTTGTTGATGTCGCCCAGAATGTTACCATTACAATTGAAGATTGCGGAACAATTATGGGGCAGGAGATTTCTGCCCTCAAAGAGGGGGAGAAGATTGTTGAGTCCCTAAGCGAACGGATTGCAGGAAGGGTAGCGTTGATTGACATCACCGATCCCCAGACTAATGAACTTATCGTAAGTGCTGGCGAGGAGATTTCTGATGAGGCAGCCGTGAAGATTGAAAAGAGTGGGATTGAAAAGGTAAAGGTCCGCTCCATTCTTACCTGTGAGGCACCGGTTGGGCTCTGTGCCAAGTGTTACGGCCGGAATTTAGCTACCGGTCGGATGGTAGAGATTGGTGAGGCGGTAGGGATTATTGCCGCCCAGTCAATCGGTGAGCCCGGGACACAGCTCACCCTCCGGACATTCCATGGGGGAGGGGTTGCATTGAGAATTGCGGAAAGCACCTCAAGGGTGGCTGAATTCCCCGGGGAGGTAAGTTTTGAAAATCTTTCGGTAGTAGAAAGGGCAGATGGACTTTTGGTAAACCTCACCGATAAAGGGAAGATGGTCATCAAAGAGGATAAGAGAAAGATTACCTATAATATTCCAATCGGTGCAATTATTTATGTAAAACCGAAGACGAATGTAAAGGCCGGGGATGTCTTATTTGAGTGGGACCCCTATTCAATTCCAATTGTCTCCTCGGTTGGTGGTATTGCCAGGTACTCGGATATAATCTTGGGTGTAACGATGCAGGAGAACTGGGTAGATGAGAGGTCGGGTGGTAAACAGTCAATAATTATTGAAGACCGGCTCCGTAAACACCACCCGAAGATAAATATCTTTGATCGACATACCAATCGGGTAATCAGGAGTTTCTCCATCCCCGCGGGTGCTTATTTACTGGTCAAGGATGGCGAGGAGATTACCCCCGGCACGCTCATTGCCCGTATTCCCAAGGAGATAGGAAAGAGCAAGGATATTACCGGTGGACTGCCAAGGGTGGAGGAGTTATTTGAGGCAAAGATGGTCAAGGACCCGGCGGTTATCTCAGAGATAGACGGTCTCTGCGATGTGGAGGAACAGAAGGGAGAATGGATCGTTACGGTGACGCCTGAGGTTGGGGATAAGAAAATCTACAAAATCCCGACCTCAAGGTATCTAAAGGTTCACTCCGGGGAGGTAATCAGGGCTGGCGACCCGCTCTGCGAGGGGGCAATAGACCCACACGACATTTTGCGGATAAAAGGTCCGATGGAGACGCAGCGCTTTTTAGTCAATGAGATTCTGGAGGTATATAGAATCCAGGATGTAAAGATTGATGATAAACACATTGAAGTAATTGTGCGGCAGATGTTACAGAAGGTCAGAATTGAAGACCCGGGAAGCACCCCATTTGTCAGTGGTGAGATTGTGGATAAACGGAGGGTAATTGAGGTGAATCAGCAGATTATGTCTATGGCGGAAGGTGAACGGCCCCGACCGGCAACCTATCGGCCCATTTTATTGGGAATCACCCGTGCCGCCCTTTCCAGCGAGTCATTCTTCTCCGCCTCTTCATTCCAGGAGACCGCAAAGGTGCTTGCTGATGCGGCAGTAGAGGGTAAGGTGGATAAACTTGAAGGCTTAAAGGAGAATGTCATTGTGGGAAGAATCATTCCCGCCGGAACCGGGGTAAGAGAATTCCAGAAGATTTCCCTTGCCGAAGAGGCAATCGCCCGGACTGAGGCCGGATAGTCTTTTATAATGAATAGAAAGGGTAAAATCAAAGGGAATGGTTTTAAGGAAATAGAGGATATTTTACACAAAGTGGCAATTAGATTGGAAAAGACGGCAATTGGTATTGCGGAACTCAAAGAGCGTCAGAAGAAGACCGATTCTGAAATTGATAAGTTGCGGGAGAGTCAGAAGAAGACCGATTCTGAAATTGATAAGTTGCGGGAGAGTCAGAAGAAGACCGATGAACAATTGAAGAAGACCGATGAACAGATAAGGGAGACTGAGCGGTTGGTAAATAGAACGAACAGGCAGATTGGCGAACTTACTGATGGCTGGGGGAAGTTTGTTGAAGGGCTTGTTGCACCATCGGTACCGAGATTATTCTCCCAACTGGGCATTAAGATCTATAAGACCTATCCCCGGGCCCTGAGCAGGCTTAATGGTCGGGAGTTAGAGATAGATGTATTGTGCATTGGTAAGGTTAAAAAGAAGAACATTGCCATTGCCACCGAGGTGAAGAGCGCCTTAGGGCTCTCTGATGTCAAGAGTTATCTTAAGGCGCTTGATAACTTTTTTAAATTTTTTGATGAGTATCGTGGTTATGAGTTGATTGGGGCGGTAAGTGGGATTAGGGTTGAGAAGGGTGCTGTAGAATTTGCTGAAAAGAGTGGTTTATATGTCCTCGTTCCATCGGGCGAGACGATGGTAATTGCTAATAAAAAGACCTTCAGACCCCGTATCTGGCGGTAAATTTAAAAAGAGAAGAGACAGGATTCGGGAGAGGCGATGTGAAGAAGGCTTCTGCGCCAAGAGCAGATTTGCGGTATAACGGGGGTTTCAGGGGTTCTCCCCTGATGGTATGTTCAGGTAATAGGAATTTCAAAAATTCTAATGGAACCCTCAAGCTTATCCCCTCCCTTTTCAAGGGAGAGGGGAGGGTGA
>CBFGJQ010000200.1:0-3096 GCA_965649095.1 Caldifarciminota bacterium
AATTTTTTAGACAAATTCTTTAGTTTGCCCCAGACAGAAATTCTGAGGGAATCTTGCCAATGAGGCAGAAATCTGTATTCGGTTATTTCCTTTATTGTAGCACCTGATGGAATTTTCATTTCGGAATGAATCACATCCACAACAATATCATGAGAAAGATGGAGCGGGTGAGAAAGTTCTAAAGTTTGAGAAATGTTTATCTCATCGTATCCAAATTCAGTCATATCTATACCGAACGATGCACCTTCGCTTATTGCAGAAGGAAGCCATGTATCAATAGATATGCTTCCTAAATTCGATGAGTCAGGTGGTTGCCATTTGCCATCTCTGAAGACCAATATCTCTTCCGATTCATCTTGTTGTTGGCCACGATAGTCTTCTGCCCCTTTACCAAACAAAGTGGCTGCGAAGAATGCCAACAAGGCACTTATTATTGCAATTTTTATTTTGTTGAATCTTTGATTCCAAGGCATTTTAACCCCCTCATTTATGACTTTAAAAATAATATTTCAACCATATCTCAAAGGAACCACTTGTTACGAAATTCCACTGTAGAGAAAGAGGTTGTTTATAATATGTTTGATAATGTGAAATATCCTGATGTTCAGTTCTTTGACCATAATACCAGTTTATATCAGTTATTTCGCTTGTGCCACTGGATTCTCTAATGTAGCGAGATATTCTTATGGCATTTGTCTCAAGAGAAATTGAAAAAGGCTTATCCCAAGCCTTGAAACATAAATTTAATCCCATATTTATTGTAGCAGTAATTCCTCTATTATAACTGGTATCATTGTGGGTGTTAATGAATGTGTCAGACGCAGGTGGTTCATCGTAACGATAAAAGTTCGATGTCTGTTCCCCTTTCTCTATATATCCTGAAGGCGTAAGTTTAACAAAAGGTGCGATGGTTTTTTGTATTATAAAGTATTTGTAAATATTGATTCCTAAGGAGAAATAGTAAGAGCGATATTTTTCCTCGCCAAATGAAGTATAATTTATTGTGTCAGCAGTTTGTATTGAATCATCTGTCGTAGTAATATTAACCCCAGATTGGCTATTAATACTGTGCAAATTGTTATAAGAAATTGAACCCTCAAGCCCTAATGCAAATGATTTCGTTGGATAATATGTAATAGCATAATTTGTCGGCAACCACGATGTCCGGGTTATAACCCAAAGGTGACTTCCGGTGCTATATTCACCATCTATTACCGATGTGTGAGTTTCTGCAAAAAAATTGTGTGAAGACTGGCCAATGTTATCTAACCTAATGCCCATTGACCATTTCTGGGCAAATTCCTCTAAATTTGCAATAGCTAATGTCTGAATTATCAAGAGTATAAACATATAAGCTCCTTTTTATTCTCTTCTCAAATTCCATCTTTACCCCGTTAGAGAATGCTCCGCCACTTTAGGACGGGGTCTCTAACAGGGTTTACTTCTCAATCTGGCACCTGCCACAGCCAGAGAAAAATTACTTTTTATTATTTCTCTATTACTTAAGACTCAAAACTAATTATATTATACTAAAAACTTGTCAATTATCAAGTGCTTGCAATCCCTTGTAAAATCTATATTTGCTGAATGGGTTAAGAAAAGAATCAAACCTGGTGCCTAATTTTACGGGAATTTGGGGATTTGCATCTTCTCCCTTGAAAAAGGGGATTTGTTATCCGTTTGAATGGGCAGCGATATCCATTTTTGCATCTGCATTATCAGACCACTCCTCGCCATATCAGATAACCGAATCTTTTTCAATAGACTCAACCAGATGACTTACCCAAGAGGCGTGGGTCAGTGCCTCTTCATACTTATCCCGCCAATCCATATAACCTTCTGGCAAATAATACCCATTACTGCCAAGCATACCCTTTGGACCATCAGGATTGTAATAACTAAAATTGCAATTCTTTAAAAAGCCCAAACTTTTATTTTGTTTGGCATCTCAGTTTCTCACAACGAAAACTTCAATCTTACGCCGTAACGAGTGAATCCCCACTCCCATGGTATCTCCCATCCCCCCCTTACAGTTCCCGTTTCATAAACCACTAAAAATTCCTTCAGAAGACCTTTATTCACTAATTTCGGACCAAAACAGAAACCAAATCCCTTTGATGATACATTGTCTGAGAGGGGCAGTGAATAAAATGCAAAGTAAAATTTAGTCTTCGTCCCTACCGGAAGCAAAAAAATTGCCGCCAAATCATTACTTTCAATTGTTCTTAAGGTATCGTGATAATCCCGATATTTCCCGAAGCACCGATAATAGTTAATCACTAAATCTATCTCACCCATCAGAAAACTTAAGGATGCTGAGAGTTGATGTGGGATGAGATAATGGTAACGCAAATCACCTGCGGAATCCCTTAACGCAATTCTTACTTTTGAGTCATATCCAATAGAGAGCTTTGGGTTTTCCCGGGGAGACAAAATTGCCCCCCCAATGCAATAGGAACTTGAATAACCAGTATATTTTATGTGATACTCATTAGCTGCTCCTGGGGGCGATTCAATATCAAACCTAGCTACGCCACGGTTTATATCACCACCCAATCCAAAAATAAAATGAGAAAGAAATTGATAGGATAAGCCCATTCTCAAAGCATAAATAAAATGAGAATCCCAAAAATAACCTTTACCCAAATATTCTCCTTGTGGGCTAATATATTCTATTTCTTCTCGGATGGTGTATTGATATCTATCACCAAAGATAACAGAACCTCCAAAATTCTTATGCACAAAATGCCAATATCCTTCAATTTCGGGCCAGGGGAAGAGATGAGAAAAGCTGTATTCGCCTCCGGCGAATTCACAGGCAATCTCTGCTCTGTTTTGAGAAAGAAATAACGACGCAGGAGAATTTTCTAAAGAATAAGGTCTGCCGCTTGATAAAAATGGCGGATGACAAGGATAATCATAAGCAAAGAATAAATTGTTAAAGCCAAACAAAAATATTAAACAACTCAAAACCATCAACTTATTCATCTTGCCTCCATTTTTAATAAAACATTATAAGAACATATCATCAGGGGCGAAAGCCCCTGAAACCCCAACCCTCACCCTCGTAATCGTTTAGTTTTTCCTAAATTGTAG
>CBFGJQ010000201.1:0-3077 GCA_965649095.1 Caldifarciminota bacterium
TTCGGCAATGAAGGGCGCAAGGTTTGTGCGATTTTGCGATTGTTTTAATATTCCGATTTTGACATTTGTTGATGTTCCGGGATTTTTGCCTGGAACTGCCCAGGAATGGGGTGGGGTGATTAAGAATGGGGCAAAACTATTATATGCCTTCTGTGAGGCGACCGTTCCGCGTGTGACAGTAATTACAAGAAAGGCTTATGGTGGTGCTTACTGTGTTATGAGTTCAAAACATACCCGCGCCGATATAAACTTTGCCTGGCCCAGTGCCGAGATTGCTGTGATGGGACCGGATGGTGCGGTAAAGATTTTGTATAGAAAAGAGATAAAAGAGGCAAAAGACCCGAAGGCACTGGAAAAAAAATTGATAGATGAATACACCGAAAAATTTGCCAATCCGTTCGTTACTGCATCAAAAGGCTATATTGACGCTATCATCAGACCATCTGAGACCCGTCCCCGTGTCATTGAGGCATTTGAGATGATTGAGAACAAGCGTGATACAAATCCGCCAAGAAAGCATGGGAATATACCGCTGTAGAATATGGTTAATCGTTATACGGGGTGGCGGCCCGTTTCGTCTTACCTTTAACCAATTATTGACTATAGATAAATTATGAATAAAATTGGCAAGAAGCACAACCTGAATGAACAGAAATTTCTTAACTGGGAGGATTTACCCACGAAATATCCGCAAGACCCTGATTGAGGAAAGAGGACAGACGTTCGTTTGTTCGTCAGACAGGGTTGAACTTTTAACTTGTGGAGAAATGTTTTATCACGATTTGGAACATATTAACCCACATTATTCATACTAATCAAGGGTTAATGGTGCAAAATCGCTTCAGGACTGCAGTTGCACGTAATTTGTCAAAAATAGTATGAATAATCCGGGTTAAATCTCTAATCAAACAGCTTGTTTTTTTATAACTATCAAAGAGCGAACAATGCACAATCGTAAAAAAGAGGCAGACAAAATCTGTCCATACTTTTATGTGGATGTATGTTTTCATCCACTTTGTGGTGCGCCAGAGGGCTTCCGAAATAATTGTGGAAAGTTTAGCACCGAAAAATGGATTATAGGTTTTGGGACTGACTTTGTGAATACCCAAGAATTCACTCTTTACCGATGCGACAAATTAAAGGACCAATGTGATGAGTATGGGCATTTGCCGCCCAGGGTTGCTCTTCAATATTGTAAACCGCTGGATGACGAAAAATTTGCTGCAGCAACTATTGACCTTGCAGATGGAAAAACCTGGATTAACAAAAAGATTGGACGTAATGAACCCTGTCCCTGCGGTAGTGGTAAAAAATATAAACATTGTTGCGGCAAAATCCGATAATTGAAAGGGAAAAATATCTAAATCTCTTGAAATTTCATTCTTTTCTGTCTTTTGAAGTATAACTATAAAAATTTTTATGTTCAAAAAAATCTTAGTTGCAAATCGGGGTGAGATTGCGGTGCGGGTCTTACGCGCCTGCCGGGAGATGGGTATAAAATCGGTCACGGTCTATTCTGATGCAGACCGGACCGCATTGCATACCCGCTATGCAGATGAGGTCTATTATATTGGACCTTCACAATCCACTGAAAGTTATCTGCGGATTGAAAAGATAATTGATGTTGCAAAAAAGAGTGGTGCCGAGGCAATCCATCCGGGCTATGGATTCCTTGCTGAGAATACAGAATTTGCCAGAGCCTGTGAAGATGCTGGCATTATTTTTATTGGACCGAACTCAAAGGCGATTGAACTTCTTGGTGATAAGATTGCATCAAAGATAACAATGGTCAAGGCAGGTGTGCCGGTTATTCCCGGAAGTGAGGGAGCAGTAAAAGATGAGGCAGAGGCATTAAAGGTAATAGAAAAGATTGGTCTGCCAGTTCTGATAAAGGCAGCAGGTGGTGGTGGTGGAAAAGGTATGAGGGTTGTTCGTGATAAAAAAGAACTTGCTACTGCGATAAAACAGGCAACTGGCGAGGCACAGTCTGCATTTGGAAATCCGACGATCTTTATTGAGAAATTCCTTGAACAGCCAAGGCATATTGAATTTCAGATCTTAGCCGACAATTACGGAAATGTCGTTCATCTTTGTGAAAGGGAATGCTCAATCCAGCGCCGACATCAGAAACTTATAGAAGAATCTCCTTCGGCAATTATGATGCCGGAACTCCGGGAAAAAATGGGTGAGGCAGCAAAGAAGGCGGTGAAGGCATCAGGTTATAATAATGCAGGAACCGTTGAGTTTATGGTTGATAAAGATAGAAACTTCTATTTCCTTGAGATGAATACCCGGTTGCAGGTTGAACATCCTGTGACTGAACTCGTTACCGGCATTGATATTGTCAAAGAGCAATTCAAGATTGCCGCAAGTGAGAAGTTATCACTAAGACAGGAAGAAATAAAGATCAATGGTTCGGCGATTGAATGCAGAATAACTGCAGAAGACCCGGAGAATAACTTTGCACCCTCAACCGGTAAGATAACTGAATTGATTGAACCCGGCGGCATCGGGGTCAGGCTTGATAGTGGTATATACGAAGGGTTTGAAGTGCCAATTTACTATGACCCATTGATTGCCAAGTTATTAGTCTGGGCACCAACGCGCAGAGAGGCGATTGAGAGAATGAAACGGGCATTAAAAGAATATACGATCCGCGGGATAAAGACCTCCATTCCGTTCCATTTACTGGTAATGGACAATCCTCAATTTGTTGCGGGTGAATACGATACGACTTTTATTGATAGGATTCTTGGAAAAATAGAATACAAAAAAGAGAATCATCAGATTGCCGCAATTGCCGCATTGATTACAAAAACATTACAGGAGCAAAAAACAACCATTACTACAAAATCCCCCCAGCAGAAAATCAGCCCCTGGAAACTCGCCGCCCGCCAATCGATGCTCCGGAGAATGTGATTACTGTCGCATCCATCTTTAGATGGACGAAAAAATATAGTGGCATTCCGCCATAGTGCCTGGCGCATTATTCTGTCCATCTGTAATGTCCAGGGACCTTGTTTACACTTTTCCAGTAGGAACTAACGATAAGATTATCTAATACCACCGGCGGAAAT
>CBFGJQ010000202.1:0-3057 GCA_965649095.1 Caldifarciminota bacterium
CCATAACAACCTGGGCTTTATTCTATTTTCTTCGCTCCCCTCAATCGAAGCCAAAGCGTTTGATAAATTATCTGGGCTTGATCGGTAGCGGCGTGGCGATCCTATTGGCGTTTGGACTTCACAACTACCTCATGCCGGGGTACACCACGGTGTTGGGGATCATTCTAATCACCCTGACCGCGGTGGTGCACGGGCGTAAAGCGACTTATGGGCTGTTTGCTGCGGTCACCCTGACGGCAACAGGGTTGTAACATAAGCGTTGTGGAGAAACACAACGCTTTTTCTAATTATCGCATTTTGATTTTTATATTTCTATATAATCACAAATTAATTTCTTCCAATTTATAATTATTAATGCACACTTGGAAATTGTTTTCTTTCGCTTCCCTTTTTAATAAATTTAATGTCTCAAGTTGGGGGTTACGCAAATTTCCTTTGGTAAAGGGAACATCACTTGTTAGTTTCAAAATAGCAATTGGATAATATTTCTTTTCTTTTACTTCTACTTCTTTTAGATTTGTAAATAGTATCATTTTTAGCAATCCATCTTTTATATCTTCTAATGACGGGATTATTCCTTGTCTACTATGCTTACCTTCAATCAAAAAAATTGTTTCACCTTCTGATTCGACTTCGTCACAAGTGAAGAAATAATACCCACCCAAATAATTCTTAATCGTTAGTGTTGCTTTTCGCCCTGATAGTTTCTCTTTCGGTTGTATAGTAATACTTTCCCTATTCTGTGCCTTCTTCGCCAATTCTCTCGAAAGATTTATAAAAGTTTCTCTACCTTTGATTAGCTCATTTATTCTCCTTTGGGCAGACTCTTTTGAATGCATTTCAACTTTAGTATTCTGCGATATTTTCTCGTAAGCATCTATGGCTTTTTGACCAATTTTTCCTACTTCTCCTACTTGAGTTAAGTTCCAATGTAAAGCATCCGATTGATAAGATAAAATGTCATTTATCTTGTCTTGGATGTATTGGATTTCAAATCTTTGGTTAGTTATCTTGTGTCTATATCTTTGACTCCTTTTGGCATCACTGTAATAACCAATAATGACATATATACCCAATAAACTCATTAGAGAAATGGTATCCCATTGTAAGAAATCTCTATCACCATCTTTACCTTCATCTTTTACAATGGGGATGATAGTCACCTTTTTACCCTCGAAATTTAAAGTATCATAAACTCGTGCATATGGATACGATCTTGTCCTTTTTGGTGAAACCCACCAACTTATTGCAACTCGTTTTCCCCCACCTACATTTAATAGAAAAGAGCTGTCTTGAGATATAGCAGAATCAATATCTGAGATGCTATATTCTCTTAAATTCCGGCATAAAAACGGCCTATACTTTATCCCCGTTATTTTAGCTGATATATCCATATTCAACGTTCTCCCTTATGATTAATTCAAAAGTATCTTCTTGATTGTTAAGATCTAATTGTTCTTCAAAACCAAGTTTCTTTCTGATAATAGGTATCAGGGATTTCTTGATTTCTATTCCTATGCTATTTCTCCCAAGTTGTCTTGCGACTTTCATAGTTGTTCCACTACCTACAAATGGATCCAAGACCGTCTCTCCTTTATACGAGAATAACTTTATAATCCTATATGGCAGCTCATCAGGAAAAGCAGCTATTTCTTTCTCTAATTGTGAGCCAGGTAAAACATTTGTCATCTCCCAAAGAGTCATATACCATTTGTTGTCTAAAAATTCTTTTATATCAATTTTCGATGCTTCTTTGACTTCTTTTGGGATTGAGCGATAATCTAATTTGCCTTTTTGGAAGATCAGGATGCTTTCTAAAAGATTGTCAGGATAGAAATACATCGGGTAAGGATTTTGCAAAAGAACACCACTTCTTCGGCTTATCCTTAGATAGCCATTGGGCTTTTTCCATATTATTCTGTCTCTGTATCTGAAACCTGCATTTTGAAATATTTTTGTTACATCAGCAACTATTGGATACTTTTCTCCATTTACAAGCATATCGTCAATATTTATTACGGCAATTCTCCCTTTCTCTAGGACTCTGAAAACTTCATTTGCAACTTTATCTAAAACTTGCAAATACTGGTCATAATCCTTGAATAAATCCTTGTAATCAAACGGAGCATTGAAATAAGGAGGCGATGTAATCATCAGATGAACACTTTCATCTGGAATTTCTTTCATACTCATACAGTTTCCGACTATTAATTTATGGTGTGTCATAATTTATCCTTACTTATCCAGATTAGGGAGTTGATGTTGAATAAAATTACTGAGAAATTTTTTGTTACATCAGCAACTATTTAGAATTTTTAGTTTGACTTCACAAAAAAATATCTTCTCTCCTTTTTTCACAGAGCAAGGTTCGTGGACGATCTCTGGATTGCCATTTATTCCTATTCTAACTATTCTAACATTTATCCCGCATTCCGGGCAAACCCATTTTGATAGAGTTGATGTTCCCGTTCTCTCCTGATTACCATCAAACAAAAACCACCAGTTAATCGGCTTATTAGGCATATTTATCTTTAAATCTTCCTCTGAAGGTCTTCTCACGAGCCACTCTTTCATCAGGATACCGAAAGGCTTGTCTGAGTCGGCTATCTGGTAATGTTGTCCTTTATCATTGCAGTAAATTCCAAGCGGTCACCTCTGGAACGGTGGACATGCCCACCGCATCTGATCCGATCAGGCGCAAGAATCGCAGGTCGGCGGGGGTTTCAAAGGAAGGGCCAGCCAAGCAAATGTAAACGCCTTCACGTAGGGTGAGGTTGGCTTCAACCGCTGCTGCACGGCAGTAGGTCATCAATTCGCGATCGTAAGCCTGGCTCATGTCCGGGAAACGCTCGCCGAACTCATCTAGGTTTGGGCCACGCAAGGGGTTTAAACCAGCCATACCGATGAGGTTAATGTGGTCGGTGATCAGCATCACATCACCGGGTTCAAAGGTCGGGTTGACTGCACCGGCAGCATTGGTGACGATCAATGTGGAGATACCCAGGCTTTGCATCACTCGGATAGGGAAGGTGACCTGGGCCATGGTGTAACCTTCGT
>CBFGJQ010000203.1:0-3048 GCA_965649095.1 Caldifarciminota bacterium
ATATACTTTACAACAAGTATGGGATAAAGGAGCTTGAGGTGGTGGATGATATATTCAATCTGGATGTTAAGCGGGTTGAAAGGATATGTGATTTGATAATAGAGCGTGGTTATGATTTAAGGATAGCCTTTCCGAACGGTCTTCGTTCGGACAGATTAGACAGGGAAATTTTGGAGAAGATGAGAAAGGCAGGAACGGTGTTTATAACTTTTGCGGTAGAGAGTGCTTCTCAAAGGATACAGAGATTGATAAAGAAGAATCTCAAATTAGATAAAGTGAAGGAGGCAATAGATTATTCAGTAAAGCTTGGAATATTTTCAAACGGTGCTTTTATGCTTGGATTTCCGACAGAGACTGAGGAGGAGATAAGGGAGACCATAAGGTTTGCGGTAAAGTCAAATCTACATAGCGCATACTTTTTTATAGTTACTCCTTTTGAAGGGACAGAATTGTTTGATATGGTTTCAGAAGATGTAACGAATGGTCTTTCTTATGAAAAATATAGTTATTATAGAACCTCCCATCAGATTAGCGAGGTGGAAGAAAAAAAATTATTCAGATTGTGGCATGTTGCCTACCTGAAATTTTATTTAGGTTCCATGAGGTCTATCAGATATGTTTATACAATGTACAGAAACAAAATAAGTATCCTCAATATTACAATAATGTTTTTGCATGGAATCTTTATGGTACTCCATAGAATTCTAAAATCTTTTTTTAGAATAGAATTACAAAGGAATTAGCCATTCAATGAAGTTGTTAAATTCTATAATTATTTTTGTTTTTTCTGTTTTGTATCTTTACTTAGAGAGATTTTTATATACATTTTCTGATGCGGGTATATTTGCTTATGGTGCATTAAGAATAATCAATGGCGAAATATTATATAAGGATTTTTTTGCCAGCAATTCTCCCCTCAATTACTTTTTGCTTGCCCTGCTTTTTAAAATTTTTTCACCCGCAACTACTGTGACCTTATGGACGACCTTCGTGGTTCTTGGACTCATAAGTGTTGGTATATACCTTGTATCAAAAGAAGTAAATTTCTCTGAGGTTTTTTCATATTTAATGGTTTGCTTTTTCATTTTTCCCCAGCCGCTGAAATTTTTTGAATACTCACACCATTGGTTGAGCTCATGCTCTGCTATTTTTGCTATATATTTTTTTCTTAGATTTGTGAAAAACCGGCTCAACTCTGTTCTTTTTTTGGCAGGGGTGTTTACTGGCATTACCACAGGATTTTTCCACCCCAAGGGAGTTCTTCTTTTTTTAGGCTTATTACTTTCAATGGTTTTTATTGAATTTGGATTAAACAAATTGAAGTATTATCTCACATTAATCATCGGTTACTTATTACCTATTCTATTGATCTCCATTTATTTTCTTTTTAATAATGCATTTTATGATTTTTTTTACGATTTGTTTATATGGCCTGTAAAAAATTATAATTTCCTTCACAACTATCCCAGTTATTACTATCCTCAAAAGGTTTATCTTAGTGAAGTGTTTAAATCAGGGAACATTTTATCAGGATCATTAAGATTGTTGCCGGCATTATTTATCGGATATAATTTTTTAATTTCTCTGGGCATTCTGGCAGGTCTCTTTTTGTTAAAGGGAAGGGAGATCTTCAAAAAAAATAAATTAGAAATAATTTTTTTTATAATTACCTTCTTTTTATTCTTTTCCACATTATATAGACCGGACGATTTTAGAATGGGGGTTATTTCTCCAATTACAAATATTTGTTTCTTTCTTATAGCTTATCTTCTTCTACAATACTTTATTCCTGTTGCAAAAAATTTATTATTAAAGAGAATAATTGTACTCTTATTTATTTTAATCCCACTTGGCGAAGCATTTTGGAGTGTGAAAAAATTCGTGGGTTTAAAGCTTACTCAGGAAGAAAAATATTATGTATATAACACACAAAGAGGCCCTATTTTTCTCGGTATAGGTTCAATCTGGGAATCAATAAAAGAAATCGAAATTTTTAAAAATGCACTGGATGAATTCAAAATAAAAAAGATATTCATATATCCCTGTGTACCTACATTATATTTCTTGTTTGACCTTGAAAATCCTACAAGCTATGATTGTATTATTCCATTCTATAATACTCCAAAAGAATTTGATAAACTGTTTTATGAGTTAAACAAAGAAGATGTCAAATTAATTTTATTTGCTGCCTATTACTTGGTAGGAGATGAACAATATTTCCCGGTTAGGAAGGGACATAAGAAAGAGGAGTTAGAAGCGGTTGAGCCAATGATAAATTATTTACACAGAAATTATACACCTGTGTTCCATTTAAAATATATACAAAAGAGCGACTGGTCAGATTATCTCATTACATTGTATTTAAAGAAATGAATTTTGACACCATTAAATCCAGGGATTAAAATAAATTATTATGAATATTCTTCTTATTAAAGCAAAATGTATCACAAGGGAGCATCCTCTAATTACTCCTCCTCTGGGATTGATGTATCTTTCTGCATATATCAAGCAGCACAGTCCCTCGCATAGTTTTAAATTAATTGATATGAGATTGAATCAAGCTTCAAACAGGGAATTGGCGCGCATTTTAGAAGAATATAACCCACAGATAGTTGGTATAAGTGCTGTGACCATGGAAGCGGTAAACATGCACGAAATTTCTGCTATTGTGAAAGAGACCATCCCTGGTTGTATAGTTGTTGCTGGAGGTCCACATCCTTCGTCTTTTATTCAAAAAACATTATCAGATGTGAACATAGATTATGTTGTTCTCGGAGAAGGTGAGGCCACCTTTTACGAGCTGATTAAAAAGATTGAAAATGGAGGGGACATACAAGGAGTAAAAGGTCTTGCCTTCAGAAATGATAATAATGTTTATTTAACCCCGCATAGAGAATACATACAGGATCTTGATACTCTGCCATTTCCTGACTGGGATTTAATCAATATTGAGGAGTACAGCAATTTCTACAGTATGACTAATCTTGGGAAAAGACGCTACATGGCTCTATTTACATCAAGGTCCTGCCCGTATCGGTGTATATACTG
>CBFGJQ010000204.1:0-3031 GCA_965649095.1 Caldifarciminota bacterium
TAATGAAGGGCCTGTTCTTGTACTTTATGCCCATACAGGAAGCTACTATTATGCTACGGTAGCTACAGCAATTATGGGATACAGAGTTTATCCAATCGCATACAATATCAAGCATGAAAATATGGAAAGACCTTTTCGCTGGTTTTATTATCTCAACATGAAGCTTAGCGAAAAATACTTTAACGGAGGATATTACCTATATACAGGAACCCCGCATTTCTTCTCATCGCTAAAAAGAATCTTCTCACTCAAGGAAAAGGCACTCATATATGCAGCCATAGACCTACCTCTTTCATTCATTACGAACAAAAGGACAGAGACCATGTTTCTCGGGAGGAAAACAGCTTTTCCTGATCAGATTATTAAGATCTTTGTTAACCGCGGATTGCCCATATTTATTTCCATACCATTCGTTGAAATAGTCGATGGAAAAATCAAAAGACTAACAACCTATGATCCTGTTGCACCACATCTATCTCCCCAGGAGGTAATAAGCTATTATGCGAGATGTCTGGAGGATTTTGTGACCAAGAAACCTGAACAGATTATAACCCTTATTAACTTAGATGCCTTTTATGAGTAACCCTGGAATCTTATTTAACTACCATTTACTAACACCTTTAATCAGTTTTCTATCCCCTGAGAATGCTTATAAAATATGCTCAGTTACAGGGGCAATAGGTAAATCAATTGAAGGGAGGTCATATAGATATGACAGTGATAACTTGATTCGAGGACTTAATACAATTTGTAACATACTTGACGTTGATCAAAAAACAGCCATTAACATCATCAAAAGATTCTTCCATATAGAGAATAGGGTTCAATTAGAGCATATTTGGCTGGCGCGCAGGAAACTAAATTTTCTTTCCCAAATGGTCGATATGGGTACACTCAAACTAATGGCGGATGAAATCAGGGTAAGTGGTCCATCACTTATTGTAACGGCTCACACAGCTTATTATTTTCTTTTACCGTGGGCGCTACACTCCCTTGGTTTGAAAATAGCCTATGTTATGGCAAATCCAAGGTTGAGTAAAGATAATAGTCTTTTGAAAGGCATTTCAGCAGTTGATGCTATGGAGCAAATTATACCTTTAATCTACACCAATGATATTAATACAGTAAAACGATGCGTAGACTTCCTTACGAAAGATTATTCAGTTATTATAGTTATAGATATTCCTTCGGAAAATAAGGGAATCGATGTAAGACTTATGAATAGAGATGTAAGGCTGCGCACAGGTTATGCCAGCGTCTGCAATATAATTAAACCATCTGTATATGCAGTATTTTCTTATGTAAAAGATTTGACAGAACCTTATAAAATAATTTATAAGAGAATAAAATATGTCCATTCAGGCTTAATAGCGCAAGAGTGGGCAAAATTACTTGAACAGGTTATTAAAGATTCTCCTGAATCGTGGCTTGGATGGTTTTATTTCTGGCAGGACTAATGCTAATAAGAAATCTCATAGATATAAAAGAGATAAATATCGAGACTCACAATACCTGTACCAGAACCTGCCCCTATTGCAAGTTCGGGCTTCAGAGAAAGTGGACTCCAAAGGTAATGGATAAGGATCTATTTAAAAAGATACTCTATGACCTGAAAAGAATGAATTACTCCGAGATGATCGGACCCTTTGTTAATAATGAGCCCCTCCTCGATACAAGAATTCCTGACTTTATTAAGATGATAAGTGACATTGTCCCATCTGCAAAGAGTTATTTGTTCACAAACGGGGACTTGCTCGACATGCTATTACTTAAAGAACTCTTTAATTCTGGTTTACATCATATCATTATCTCCGTTCATACAATGGAGAGGGTTTCTGAATTTCAAGAAATGGCAAATCAATTTGGAAATGACAGAGTTATTATCTATGATGTCTTGAACTTAGATAAAACAAGGAATTTTCATAATAGAGGCGGTTCCATTAAGTCCTCAATTGTGAGTCAAAAAAAAATTGAAGGGGGGTGTTTCCTACCCTTTCGACAAATAGTTATCAATCCCTCTGGAGACGTATTCCTATGCTGTTGCGATTTTTATTACGATGTAACATTCGATAATGTGAAAAATAAAGATCTTGAAGAAATAATTTACCGTAATAAGAAATTAAACATGATAAGAGAACGTCTGATGACAACGCGTAAAGGTCTTAAATTGTGCGAAGAATGTAGTGCACCTTCAGCCTTTAACAGTGTTTATTCAACTTCGAATAAGATATATAACGAACTATGAATTTCAAAAATCTCGCAGAAAGTGAAAGCCGGCCTTGCTTCAGAAGGTCTTTATATATTTTGTTCTACCATTAACAGCCCTGATCATATATGTTGCCATAACTTCAGGCTCACTCGTCATCCACATTGGTTCTACAGAGACCAGGAACTCTGCCTCTTCGAGGGTAGAGATAATAGAGGATAACCTATTTTCCGCAAAATCCTTTGAATAGTGAAATTCCATTATCAATGAATCGATCCTGTTTAGAAAAGGCCCAATATCACCAATAATCCTTCCCTCGGCTCCCTCTGCGTCTATCTTTAAAAGGTCGATATGACTTATCCCTTTGTCCTCAATGAACTGTGAACACCTCATCACCTCGACCTCCTTTTCTTCAATAGCGTTCTTTTCTAACACCGTCATATCTGCAAAGCCCTTCTCTATTTCCAGTTTTTTCAGGAAAAGGGATGATGAACCATTTGACCAGGAAGGGACATAAAAGCTCGCCCTTCCAGCGTAATCCGAAACAGCTGAATTAACGAGAAATACATTTCTCAGGTTATTCTCCTTTACATTTTTTTCGAGAATGCCAAATACATAAGGGTCAGGCTCAAAACAGTATACTATCGAATCAGGAAAAAGCCTTTTAAAGAACAGCATGGAGATACCTATGTTACTGCCTATATCAAGTATCACAGGAGAATCGCTACTTACATTACAGAAGTATGAAAGTTCGATGAATATCTCCCTCACGAGATAGGAAAAGCTATCAAACCTGTCATAATTTATCCTGTATCCAAAGAGGGT
>CBFGJQ010000205.1:0-3030 GCA_965649095.1 Caldifarciminota bacterium
AAGCAAATATTCAACATATCCTTTGTATCCTGCACTCCCCCTGACAATTAAACTATCATTTTTACAGAATCCTTTTAAAATAACAAAATTATCATCGTTGCCATATAATGTAAGGAGACATCTATAATCATCAGTAATGCCCGGAATATGGTGGGCAACACGAAAGGCCTCTGTCCTGTCAATGTATATCTCACCTGTAAATTGTTCGCTACTGGAAAGGAGGGATTTGATTTTCAGGGTTTCAGTTTCAACTGCCCGGGGACGAATCTCAGTCCCGTTACTGATTCGGTATGTGCCATCACGGTCAATATCAAATTTGAGTGTATCAAGGATTTGTCCTCTCATAAACTTTACGAACCCACTTCCTTGCCCAACATAAGCACCAAAGACTGTGTCAAGTTGGATATCAATGATTATGACAGAATCATTAGGCGCCCCCATATTTGCATAATTGGGGTTGAGCATCAAAAATTTAGCAAGCCCGTGTCCACACCCGGGGCGGTCCGGGTAAATCTTCAATGGAATTCTCTGAAATGGATTAGATTGCTCACAATTAAAGTTTTCTATAAACTGAATCCCACAAATATTAGGACTGCTCTGGTCAGAGGTAAACTTATTGACGAGATTTACATTTCCTCTTACATATAGACAAATATCACGATTGTTTTCAGAATTTCCGTGCATGGCAATTTGAATCTCATCGGGCGCAATACCCAGAGTAGCATAGGCACATCTTCCCGGCACTGTCTCAAATGACTTGGGAAAGTTCCACCTAATGGTCGAGGACTTCGGGTCAATCGTGATTCCTCCTGAGTCCTCAAAGGTAGAACTTTTATCACGAGGAAGCACAAAAAGTGTTTCATCCCCCGCGGTAGTTAGAAGTATTTCACGGCTTCCGATGAATATTGTATCAAAATCATCACAGCGGAAGAAGTTATCACCAAATCTGTAACCACCGGCATTCCAGAGATATTTGGCTGAATCGGATTGGGCAAAGGCAAAGGCTATAAATAAGACAAATATTGACATTTTGCCTCCTTATTTTGAACATAACATCAAGGGGATTCTCCCCTTGAAGTCCCCCTTTACAAAAGGGGGAATTAAAGGAATTTTTGAAATTCCCATTACCTCTATTTAGGAAGTCAGAATCAAACTCACTGCCTGTAGTAAATCAGAAGCGGTAAAATCGCAGTTACAGTCAACCACTTGTTTGTCGGTCAATAGAATCGTTTTAGAACCAATCCTCCTGCCCGCCTCAATATCTACTTCGCGATTGCCTACTACAAATGATTTTTTTGCATCAATATTAAAATCGGCGATTGCCCTTTCATAGAGATAGGTTCCTGGCTTTCTACAACGGCATTCTATCCGGTATCTACCAAGTGCCTCAGTGGGGTGATGGGGACAGTAGTAAAAGGCATCAATGTGAGCCTTGTTTTTAGAGAGTTCTGAATTTATATATTGATGTAATTTCTCAACATCAGCTTCTGTATAATAACCCCGGCCGATTCCAGATTGATTTGTTACCACAATCACCTTAAAACCGCTTCCATTCAGTTTTCTGATAGCTTCAATTGCACCATTGATGAATTCGAAGTCCTCTCTTCTATAAACATATCCTTTATCAATATTTATTGTGCCATCACGGTCAAGGAAGACTGCCTTATTCTTTATACTATTTTTTGCCAAATAACTCCCTTTCTACGACTTCACATATTATGTGCCCGGCAAGGATATGTGCCTCCTGGATTCTTGGCGTATCATAAGAAGGAACCCAGAGACAATAATCTACAATGCCTTTTATCTTTCCCCCGGTCTTTCCGGTGAAGCCAATGGTGATAAGTCCCAGGGTTCTTGCTATTTTGAATGCCTCAATTACATTCTTAGAATTTCCGCTCGTTGAGAGACCCCAGGCAATATCCCCGGATATGCCAATCGCAGCAATTTGGGTGGAGAAGACCTTACTAAATGAGTAATCATTGCTTATGGCAGTGAGTGATGAAGTATTCGTTGTCAGGGCTATTGCAGGGAGCCCACCTCTTTTTAGATAATATTTGCCAAGCAATTCCGCAGCAATGTGCTGGGCATCCGCAGCACTCCCACCATTGCCAAAGAGGATAACCTTCCTTTGGTTTTTGTATGCCTTTATGATTACCCGGGAGATTTCCTCGAGCATTGTTACTGATTTTAGCAGTGCCTGGCTGAGCCTGGTATTCTCTTTTATTCTATCAGCAATTAACTTTTTATATGGCTTATTCACAGCTCCTTCTTTGATAATACTGTAATAAATCGGTAAATGTCTTTTCTAATTTGATCTGTGGAGACCAACCAATCTCTTTCTTAATTTTTGTATTATCACCCAACATAACTGGGATATCTCTTTTTCGCATAAGATTCGGAGATTGTCTGATTTCTATATTGACTTTGGCTATTTTTGAAAAAATCCTGATTACTTCATTTATTGAATAAGCACTTCCAGAGCAGATATTATAGACCTCTCCGGGTCTACCTTTATTTATTATCTCCCAGTATCCTTTTACTACATCACGGACATCAACAAAATCACGTTCGGTCTGGAGATTACCTATAGTTATTACCGGCTCAGCTTTTTTTCTTATTATTTCAACAACTTTCTGCGCAATAGAACCGCAGACCAAGGATGGCGGTTCCCTTGGTCCGGAAATGTTAAAAGGGCGGGCGAGATAGACCGGACAGTGGTAATGAAAGTAATAGTAATAACCGATCTTCAGTTGAATGAGTTTACTGATGCCATAAAAACCGATCGGATTTAAATTGAAGTCCTCTTTTACAGGTAGTTGGTCTTCAGGAACGATTCCATATTCGGCGGCAGAACCCGGTATCAAAATTCTTATCTTTTTTTCTTTCAGGGCCTCCAAGATATTTTCTGTTCCATATACATTGATTTCCACAAGTTCCTGCAATTCACCTTCCCGGACCAATGCTGCTAGGTGGAATAAATAATCCGGATTTATTGAATGAATGATATCAGTGACTGCGTCTTTGTCTCTT
>CBFGJQ010000206.1:0-2998 GCA_965649095.1 Caldifarciminota bacterium
TGATGCCACCGGCGTTGTTGGTCAATACACCTCAATTGAAATTGATTCCAATAACAACCCACACATCAGCTATTATGATACAACAAATCATCAGGTGAAGTATGCAAAGAAAACTGGGAATACCTGGACAACCGAAATCGTTGATGCAGCATGCGATGGGTGGTTCACATCGCTGGCACTTGATGGCAATGGGACTCCTCACATATGTTATTGGGATAAAACAAACAGGGATTTGAGGTATGCAAAAAAGGTTGGTTCTTCCTGGATAACGGAAACGGTTGAGGCAACTAATGATGTTGGGTCATGGTGTGCAATTGCGGTAGATAATAGTGGTGCGCCACATATTAGTTACTATTATTATACGGGTGGAGTTTTGAAATATGCCAGGAAAGTTGGCACAATGTGGTCTTCTGAAGTTGTTGGTCAGTCTAGCGGATATACTTCAATTGCAGTTGATGCGAACGGTAATCCACATATAAGTTATCTCATTATGGGTAGCTGGAATGATTTAATGTATGCAACAAAGAGATACGGCACCTGGGTAATAGAAACTGCTGACTCTTCGGGAAATGTAGGAAGTTGGACTTCTATCGCTCTTGATGCAAATGGAAATCCTCATATTGCCTATCGCGAGTTCACTAATGGCACTCTGAAGTATGCCAAAAAGGTTGGTTCCGTTTGGAGCACCTGCACGGTTGACGGAGGAGGGGATAATTACTGGACTTCCATTGATATTGATCGTCATCAGAATCCGCATATTAGTTATCTTTCCTCAGCCGACCTAAAATATGCCACGACCGCCCTGAATATCATTAGCCCGAAGGGCGGTGAGACTTGGAGTGTTGGCGCTAATGCAACCGTGAGGTGGGCTGGACCAAGAGATATTGATGCTTATATCTCATTGCAGGGTGGTGATGATTGGAGTTTGCTTTGGAATAATATCTCGGGCACTCTGGATGGCGATAGTTTCTCTTATTCTTTTAAGGTCCCCCATTTTCCCACAAGATTTGCAAGAATGAAACTGGTCTATGCCGGGTTTGACCCAGAGGAAATAACAAATTATTCGGTCTCGGATTCATTCTTTACGATTCAATCAACGATAACTCTCCTTATGTTTAATGCGTCACCCAATCAGGAGAAAGGCGGGGTTGACCTATCCTGGCAGACTGAGCCTGCCCCTCCTGATATTCTGGGGTATAACCTATATTACAAGTGCGGAGGTGATGATGAACCACAGAAGATAAATAGCGATTTGATCACGACGAACGAATACTATGATGCCCAGACCAGGGGTGGTATTGTAATCTATCAATTGGGTGCGGTGAATGGATTGAATAAGGAGTATGTCGTCGGCGAGGTTACCCTGCTGAGTGTTGACAAGCCATTGGTGATTTTCCCGAGTCTATTCAAAGGAAAAGGCACAGTTATTTTTGATGTGCCGAAGTTGACCTCAACGAGCAAAGAGACTGAAATTGAATTGACGGTATATGATGTCTTGGGCAAGAAGATTAGGACACTCCTCAGTGGTAAATTTTCACCGGGCCTCCACACCTTTTCTTTTGATGGTAGGGACGAAAAGGGGAATACACTTTCCCGTGGTACCTACTTTATCATAATGAGAACACCTGAATACTCAAAGCAGACGAAGTTTGTAAAGTTATAGGCAAAATACCTCTCAGGCAAGAAGGAGGCTGGGTTATGCAATCGCTTAGAAAATGGAGCCTTACCATCTGGTTCTCCCGCCTCTTTGTTTTATTCGCTCTCTCCGTTTCTCTTTCCTATAGTGGACTCTATGTATTTACTGAACAGGGAAGGCTTGCCCGCTCTACTGATGATGGAAACACCTGGTCCTGGGTCTCCACCCCCCTGCCCAGTAATGAGTGTGTGGATATGACCTCAGACCCTTCCAGATTTATCTATATCCTCACCCGCACTGGTGAGGTGCATCGTAGCATAAACTCCGGTTCTTCCTGGACAAGTCGTGGTAATATTCCAGTCTCAGATGCGAAGGCACTCTGGGTGATAACCGGTCTGACATTTGTTTTAACAGAAAGTGGTGATTTATACGAGCGGAACAATGCTACCGGTAACTGGTCGTTATTGGGTAATATTGGTGCCTCGGATTGTGTGGACTTTGTGCCCCGTCCTGATGGGAATCGTTATTTAGTCTTTACTAAGAGCGGTGATGTCTGGGAGGTTTTACCAACGCCATTTACCAAATCTTTAATCAGTAATATTGGCAGTTCAACGATTGTTAGTGCCACGACCCTGACCAATGCAGTACTGGTAGTGACTGAAGAAGGCGATATTGCTCGCTCTACTAATGGTGGGCTAACGTGGTCCTGGGTTGGTGCGATTTCACAGATGCCAATGGTTGGAATTACGAATAAAAATAGTTATTGCTATGTAACATCCAATGCGGGTGAGGTGCTGCGTTCTACAAATCAGGGTAGCAACTGGACCGCCCGGGGTAATATTTCACAGATCGGGATAAAAGGAATTACCTCAGATACGATAGCGGTTATTGGTGTAGAGGAGTTTTCGGGTATCCAGACAATTCAGATATTTGGTGTTTATCCCAATCCTACATCGGGCAGGTTTACGCTCAAGTTTTTTGCCTCTAATGGCGGTGCTGGCCGGGTAAAACTTTTTGATGTCTTGGGTAAAGAGGTTGGGACCCTGTGGAGTGGTTTGATAGCACCAGGGAATAATATCTTATTGATGGAAGCGAAAGGGGCTGGTGCTGATTTTTTAATGATTGAAGCGGATAAGGCAAGGGCAACGGCGAAGATAATTATAACACAGGACAGAAAATTCCTCCCCTTATTACGACCCAGCCTCTAAATGGTTACAATACCCCTTTGCGATAATTTTCACGAGTGGATTAGACTCCCATCGCAACATTGGATAAATTGTCGGCAGGAGGTTGCTGAAAAAGTCCTTTATTTGTGCTTCTGGTTCATTAATTCAAGATGTCATTCCGAACTTGCTTCGGAAT
>CBFGJQ010000207.1:0-2990 GCA_965649095.1 Caldifarciminota bacterium
AATTGTTGAAAAAAGGGTAATGTTCTCTTCAATATTCTTGCGGAATCTTAAGATTGTCCTTTCATATTCTCCCGGCTGAGGCAAATATTTTAGTTTCCCGTGGTAACTTCCCTTCTGAATGATTTCATAATTACCTCCTCTTATCTTGCTCCAGATGTCCCGCTGATGGCAGGAGATAATAATTGCCGGTAAAATAAAAAAGAGCCACTTCATAATCAATCTGCCCTCGGATGGGTCCTCTGGTATATTTCTTTTAACCTTTTTGTGGTGAGGTGGGTGTAAATCTGCACTGTAGCAAGGCTGGAATGTCCGAGTAGTTCTTGAACCGCCCGCAAATCTGCACCGCATTCTAAAAGGTGTGTGGCAAAGGAGTGCCTCAAGATATGAGGATTTGTTCCTGAGGCATTGGCACAATTTATAAGATACCCCCGCACAATCCTCTGTAAAGACCTCGTTGTTAAACGGCCACCGCGATAATTGAGGAAGAGCGCCCGGGTATCTGGTTTATTTTGACACCTCGCTCTTCGTTCCGGCAGGTATTTAAGGAGCGCCCTCAGGGCAACCCGGCCCAGAGGAACAATCCGCTCCTTTTTTCCTTTACCCTTTACCCTTATCTCCTCTCTATTTAAATCTACATCTTCAAGATTCAAGCCCACAAGTTCTCCTGCCCTCAACCCACAGGAATATAAGACCTCCATAATCGCACGGTCCCGCGAATCCTGAATTTTTTCAAAGGTATCACTTATCTGGGAATAGGTCAAAAAACCTGGTAGCTGCCGCTTCATTTTTGGCGACCTTATGCCTTGAACAAAATTCTCTGGGATAAAACCGCCCCTTTTTAAGAATTTGAAGAACGACTTTAATGCTGACAACTTGCGGGCAACACTTCGTGGATTGATGCCGTATTTTAAAAGAAAGGCAAAGTATTGAGTAATTCCGTTATAATCAACCTCCTGCGCATTCTTCTCCCTTAAATAGTCAAAGAATTGCCTTAAATCGGTCCGGTATCCACGCAGGGTGAAAGGTGAATAGGTTCTCTCCTTCTTCAGATAATTGATAAAATCTTTAATTTTATTGGAAATTTCCTCAACAGTCATCAGTATTATTATAACCGGCTAAAATTCGCTGTCAACATCTGAGCTGAGTTAAAAGATGAACCACTGAATTATCAAAGTTTAATTACCTTACCAGTATAGACCTTCCCCGACAGTTCGGCACTGATTATATATATACCCGAAGGGATAATATTCCCATTTTCATCATTGAATTGCCATAATATTCGTTGATTTGATGTAGTATATTTTTGATGTATCAATCTCTTAACAACTCTCCCCAGACAGTCATAGACGACTATATTGACAGAGCAGGGAGAATTGATGTTAAGAGAAATCTCTACCTGTTTTGCCGATAGGGTGTTATATATAATTAAAGGTGAAAGTTTATCGGTGGTAATTTCGGCAATTTCATAATTGTGGCCGGTTGGTTTTAGCCAGGGGTCGCCAAGCAGGGTCATTCCATAATGCCAGCATAATTCATCAAAGGTGACGCCATTTGAAGTAATATGGGTGAACCAGTCCTTAAATGCCTGCCCCAATGTCTTTTGTTGAGAAAGGGGTTGATAGAAATAGTAAAAGTCAAGCATACTACCAGTCTTTGTTGAGCCAACTTCACCCAATCCATAACCCTGATTGAAGATTGACCTGCCGCCACCGTATCCATTTTCTGTATAACGGGCAAAAGAACAGGCAAAGTGATTATAAAAATTTGTTGGCGGATTCTGATTTGTATATTCGTAAGAATAGTAATAATCATAGGAATTGCCGTCATTATATTTAAATTGATGCCCCCCGGGCCAGGAATGGGCAAATACACTCACCCAGGCCTGAGCCGTATCAAGTTTGGCTCTATAGACTGATGCCCGGGTTGTCTCCGCATCCCAATAATTCATTGTGTCGGAATATAACAAAGAGACCTCATACGCCCATTGGCTTGCCCAGGGAATCCAGTCATCATCGCAGAAGAAGAGTGCCCGATGCGGTAGGGCAAGTGTATCATGACGATAGGCATTATCTTTTCTAAAATAGTTCTTTAATAAAATGGTGTCTATACCAATGCCGGTCGGCATAAGCCTACCAATATAGATTTCCGGATTTATATCACCGGTATGGCCATCATATTTCCCATTGCCAGTACCCATTGTATCAAGCCAGGTGCCATTCAAATCCATATAGAACAAATCAATAGGAAATTGGGTATATCCATAGGAACCAAAATCATTGGCAATTTCAAACCAGGCAACCGGGAGATTACCGATAAAGAGTGCGCCTTCAATATTGTTGATTGTATAAAGATTCTGCAGAAATGCTCTTAAGGATTCAGGTGTGCCACCGGAAATCTGATAACTGAATATGGTATAGCCTTCAGATTGAAGATTGTCCATCAATTGATTGATTTCGTTTGTGAGGGCACCTGCGATACTCTGCTGGGTCAGAATCACCACATTCCCCGCCCTACCATCACCATAGATTATTTTATCAAGAGTGTATGAAAAATCAGGATATGGATTTTGCTCAACCCATTCTTCATATGTCCCGGGTCTTGTCCCCGCGGGCCCTGCCCATCTTAATAACGGGATGCTACTGTAATCAATTCCCATTAATAATGATACCCACGCTGAGATAGCTAAAGCTCTCTTCACCGGGCCTCCCAATCGCTGGCTCCTGAATTCGGGGCGGAGGGATTTGAACCCACGACCCCTTGGTCCCAAACCAAGTGCGCTAAGCCGCTGCGCCACGCCCCGAAACAAATTTCCTTTCGTTATGCGGTTTTGCTGCCCATATCATAGAATGGTAACAATTTAGAGGCTGTGTCGCAATTCAAAATTTCACCAAGCGAGAGAACAAATTAGAATACCAAGATACATCAGGGGAGTTCCCCTGAAACCCCCAAAATAAACTTTTCCTAATCGGCTCGGCACCATCCATTGACAT
>CBFGJQ010000208.1:0-2958 GCA_965649095.1 Caldifarciminota bacterium
GCCTCCCCTGAATATTTTGTGCCTTTTCTTTATCATAATGAAAAATTTCATTATCAGGTAATAGGAATTTTTCAAATTCCTATTACCTGATTATACCCAATCCTTTAGCAGTGTCAATGGGCGACCTTCGGTTCCCTTTTTCAAAGGGGGATTAATAATACCCAGAGTTTGACCGCAGATTCGGGAGGGGTAATTTCAATCCCACCCTCGTCAGTGATTCAATGGCTGTGGTCGGCTCAAGGAGCGGTAAGATATACTCTCTGGCGTCCTTTAATGCCTTAATTAGAATTTTTTATCTCTTTCCATAATCTTTGTATTCTCCTGATATATGTTTTATTCCCAATTTTATGAAAGAACTCCTGTGATTTTTGTAGATATCTTCGGGTTTGTTCTTTTCTATCTATTTTCTTTAAAAACTCAGCATAAAGGTAATAGGTTCCCGCAAGTTCAAAATTTGCCTTCAACTCTTTATAAAGTTTGCTCGCCAATTTGAAATATTTTTTGGCTTTACGGAAGTTTCCTAAACGGCCTTCAAATTTTGCCCTGAAGACCAAAACTCTTGCAATCTCTTTCTTCAGACCAAGGAGGCGAGCCAGATTTTCTGCCCGGGCTAAATAATATTGTGCCTTTTTGATATGACCTTCTTCTAACTCAAGTTCGCCCAGATAATTCATAACCCAGAGTACAACCTGTTTAGTGTGCACAGCCTTTGTTAGTGCATTGGCCTGGGCAAGATAAAACCGCGCTGTTTGGAGATCCCCTGACTCCAAATAAACATTCCCTATGTCAAGATAGCTTATTATCTGTCCCCTCTTATCTCCTATTTTTTTGCTTATATTCAGTGACCTTTTGAAGTGGCTTACTGCCTTTGTATAATCTCCAAGGCAGGAATAGATGTTGGCGATGTTATAATAACCCAAGCCTTCGCCCCTTTTGTCATTTATCTTTTTCGCTATGTCTAATGCATTGTAAAACTGTTCCAGGGCCTTTGAATAATCAAAAACTTCCTGGTAAACATTTCCTATATTGGTGATTGCCAATCCAATAGCGGTGCGGTCTCCGATCTCTCCAACCATTGATAATGATTTTTGAAAACATTCCAATGCCTTCTCATAATTACAGAGGTCCTGATAAATAATCCCAATATTATTTAAGGTCAGACCCAAACCGCGTTTATCACCGGTTCTTTCTTTTATTCTCAGAGATTTTAAGTAATATTTTAATGCCCGTTTATATTGACCGAGAAATTGATAAACATTCCCGATGTTGCTATAGCGGCCTCCAACGGCGTGCAAATCAGCAAGATTTTTCACTATTTTAAGAGATTTTTGATAAAATTTCAATGCCGCTGGATAATTGCCGGTTCTAAAGAAAATATTACCAAGACGGTTAAAACAGTTTGCCCAAATTTTTTTGTCGGCGACTTTATTGGACAGGAGTAAGGCCCTCATTGCGATCTTTTTTGATTTATCATATTCACCCACTGAAAAATATATCTGACTCATATCTAACAGTGCATTGACTATTGAGTTTTTATCTTCTATCTTTTTTGCTTGAACCAATTCATTTTGTGCATCCTCCAGTGCCTTTCTATTTTCACCGGTTAAATTTAACACATCCATTCTGCCTCTCAATGCCCGGATTAAAAGTTCCTTTCTTGAATCCTCGGTCATTCGGTTATTGCGTTATTGGGTAAGTAGGTCATTTTGATAAACTTGCCTTGATGTAAATCACGGTTCACGCTTCGCGTTTCGCGATTTTCTGTTTGTATATCTGTGAAGTTTAACCTTATTTAATAGGGCAATTTTAATTTCTCTTTTGTCCTTTATTTTTCTGGCCGCCCAAAAGTGCTGCTTATAATATCTTTGCGCAATATCAAGTTTACCTTTATTGTAATAAATATCACCGATCAATTTACAATTATTACCAATCCACCTTAAATCGCCAATATTTTTGTAGACAGCAAGACTTTTTTTAAAAAACTTCAGCGCATCGTCTATTCTACTTTCTGCCCGGTATACAAGGGCGATGTTGTGATAGGCACCTCCAATTCCCCATTTAAAACCCAATTGCTGTGCCAGTATAAGATATTTTTTGTAATATTGAATTGCCAAATCAAAGTTCCCCTTATCAAAATATGTATTCCCGATGTTGCAGAAGACAATACCCTGGGCCTGTTTATGTCCTATTTGTTCAAATATCAACAACGCTTTCTTGAAATAATCCAGTGACTCATCAAGTTTTCCCATTTCTGAATAGACATTACCGATATTATGCGAGGCAGAACCGACATCTTTTTTTTCGTCCAATTCTTTTGCAAGTGCAAGATATTTTTTATAGTGGTATAATGCCTTCTTGAAATTCTTTATATTTTGATAAGCAATGCCCACCGCATTAAATGAGAGCGCAAGTCCTTTTTTATTATTTAATCGCCAGTGTATCCTCTGTGCCTTCAAGAAATATTGAAGTGCATTTTTATAATCACCTCTGTAGAAATAAAAATACCCCAGACTCTCCTTTACCGATGCCAAGAGGTCAAGGTCTGCTTTTTTGTGTATCATAGCTGTGGTTCTGTTTATTATTTTCAGACCGAATCTATAATCGCTTTTACATCTTATCAGCACATTGGCAATGGCGATAGCCGCCTCTTTTCTTAACCGGGAGTAATCCACTCCCATTTTTTTACATCCCAAAATCAAATTTTGATAATCCTTAATACTATTATTGTATTCACCAATGTGAGTATAGGTTTCCGCCCTACTCTTTAATGACCTAATTAAAAGGTCCTTTCTTGAATCTTCAGTTCTTGAGTCATTGAGTAATTCGGTCATTGGATTATTGGGTCATTGGTTATTATGTAATTGTGTAATTAAGACACTCATCTCGTTGGAGCGTTTAGTCCGTTTCATTCGTTAATATTGTTTTTGAGCAGTTTTGTCTTTTTCAGCCACAATTTTG
>CBFGJQ010000209.1:0-2958 GCA_965649095.1 Caldifarciminota bacterium
GGTCTTACTGGCTTTTTAACTTTAATTTTTATTACCTCGGCACCCTTGAATCTTATGTCTTGAAATTTAGTTAAAACTAAATTATAATACATAATTATGAATGAAAAACTATATAGTTCTATGCAATTAAGAGAAATATTCCACTTAGAATTTTTAAAGTGGCTGGCAAGAAAAATCAATGTAAAATATTTTGCACTTAAAGGCGGAATAAATCTCCGTTTTTTTTTCAATAGTCCCCGGTATTCTGAAGATATGGACTTAGATATTCAAAGAATAAGGGTAGATGTGCTCAAAGAAGTAGTTATGAAAATACTAAAATCAATATCTTTTCAAGAAAATCTTAAGACTTTTGGTATAAAAGAAGTTGTTCCACCAGATATTAGCAAGGCAAAACAGACAGAAACCACTCAAAGATTTAAAATTCATTTAATAACATTTGGTGCTGAAGACCTTTTTACCAAGATTGAGTTTTCACGCCGTGGTTTTAAAGGAGTGGTTGATATTCAAACCGTTTCAACTAACATCCTCCGTTCTTATAAAATACCACCCCTATTGGTGCCACATTATGATATAACTTCAGCAATAAATCAGAAGATCGAGGCACTTGCGACGAGGACAATACTTCAGCCAAGAGACATTTTTGACCTCTATATTTTAATTCCCCAGTATATTCCTGATAAACTTAAAGAAGTTAAGATAAATGGCGCTAAACTGAGCCGTGCTTATGAGAATGTTTTTGAGATTAGTTTTAGGCAATTTCGTGATACAGTAATCTCTTATCTTTCTTACGAAGAGCAAATGGTTTATAATTCTGCCTCCTTGTGGGACGAAATCAAATTAAAGGTTGCAGATTTTATTAATGAACTGCGCAAATAAATATGCGGCAAGGAAGGACTATTCTGACATATATTAAGCAACTTGGTCGGCCAGTATTCACAACCTATGAATTGTCCGCCGTCTCTGGGAAATCGTTATCCACTACAACCCAAGCACTCAATCACCTCCAGCAGCAAGGGATAATCTTTAAAATATACCGTGGCATCTGGGGAGAATCCGATAGCGGCCGTATTAGTCCCTATGCGGTCATTTCCTTTTTGTTCCCCCGTCAGCGTGCTTATGTCTCTTTTATAAGTGCATTACACTTGTATGGCATGATTGAACAAATCCCTCAAGTGATTACCCTTGCCTCAACAGCTCATACCAGAATAATCAGGACCACCGTAGGAACATTTTCTGTTCATCGCATTGAGTCCTCATTTTTTGCCGGGTTCACCTGGTATAAAGAAACAGGGGATTTTCTTATCGCCCTGCCAGAGAAGGCATTGGTTGACAGTTTATACCTCTCTGCGCGTAAGAAGAAACAATTTGGTTATTTCCCCGAATTACATTTTTGTAAACCATTTAGTTTCACAAAAGCGCAACAATGGGTAGGAAGAATTCCTGATATTAAAATCAGGCGGTATGTCCAGAGGAGATTGGATGAGATTATATGGTTAAAGAATAGGTATTCTGAATAAATTAGTTCACGACTTGCAATATTTTTAAAAGTCTATCGGCCTAAAGAGAGAAAAATTAATAAAACTTCGGGACCAGGCAAAATTTGACAAAAATTATTTATCGGCGATATTAAAATGGCATAAATTAACTCGGAAATTTGATGAATTCAAGCGCAAGTATTATGAATAATATAACTGTAAGAAATCAAAAGGAACTTAGAAAATACAGGAAAAAGATTTTCAAATCAAAAGAAGAATGTCGTAAGATATTTGCGAAAGATTCCTTTGAAACAAAGTTGAAAATTGCATTTGGGTTGTATAAGAGGTTTTTGTTTTTAAGAAAATTTAAACCGAGGCATAGCAAAGGAAATAGTCAGATAGGCGAAAAAGAATAAAAAAATAAACAGACAGAAAATGTCATGCTTCAGATGAATAAAGAGACCATTATAGAAATACTATCAGCTGGAACTTCTGGACAAAGGATTTAGATACCGGTATAGTTAGGCAAGAATATTTAAGAAAAACTTCTCGTTGACAGATTCTTTAAATCAAGTATAATCAAAAAAGGAGGCTAAATTATGCCCAGGCTTAAAGAAATTAACGCTCTAAACGAATCAACCTTATGATGACTGATAAATTACAAAAGGTCAGAAAATATTTTGAGGAAGAAGAGAATATAATCTTAGCCTTTGTTTTTGGTTCACGCGCTAAAGGGTTTGGGGGAAAAAATTCTGATCTGGACATCGGTATTTACTTGAAAGATAAAAATGATGAAGAGCGAATATGGCTAAATATAAGTAAGATTACAGGGCAGGAAGTTGACTTAATCTTTTTAGATGATGCCCCGGCAACTTTAATTTCAAGTATTTTCAAAACCGGTATCCCAGTTGTGATTAAAGATAGAAAACTATATTGGGATATATATTTAACAAAAACACTTGAGGCCGAGGATTTTTACGAATTTGTAGAAAGTTACTGGAAGATTTACTCAAGAAGTAAGTCTTTAGTCCCCGAAGACAAAATAAGATTGATAGAAAGAATGCAGTTTTTAAAAAGTGAACTTGAAGAAATTGAAGGATTCAAAAATCTTGCCTATCGGGAGTATTGTGAAGACAAAGTGAAAAGAAGAAATATTGAGCGATGGGCAGAGAACATCATTAACGCTACCATAGACATTGCTAAAATAATTCTGGCTGCTGAGAAAAGAGAAATACCTAAAACCTATGAACAGGCACTATTGAATTTCGGATTTTTTGTAGGACTGAAAGAAAAAGAGGCAGCAAGACTCGCCAGTTTTGCCTGGTTAAGAAACATTTTGGCTCACGAATATTTAGATATTATTTATAATCGGATTAAAAAATTTATTATTGAATCTCCTTTTCTTTACAAGAAAATTTTTGTTTTTCTTTCTAAAAAAACTAAATGAAGTAGAGGTTGCTGAAAAAGTCTATTAGAGCAACCT
>CBFGJQ010000210.1:0-12269 GCA_965649095.1 Caldifarciminota bacterium
CATAGAATTTTTAAGGATTTACCAAGATTTTAACAACAAAGGTTTAACCTATGGTGTAAAAAAGGGGAAAGTTAAGGTTTTAATATCTGGTGCAGTAAGGTAATTTACCTTATCTTCCTCTCTGCCTTGTTCTGATTCTTTATACTTGATCGTAACAATCGGCCCCGAATCAGAAGATGCAACATTAACATGACCGGTTATCCAGATATAACCTGCGGAATTAACAGTAATCCCATAAGCGACATCTAAATAACCATAACCGTCATAGGTCTCCTGCCATTTTATCGCCCCTGTACTATCAAATTTCACAGTGGCATAATCCCCGGATTGGCTCCGGCCGGTAATATAAACACCCCCAGCTGGATCCATCTCCATATCCCACATCTCGGCGCTGTTCCCCGGGGAAGGCCATTCCCAGGACCACATTATCGTGCCGTTTTGGTTATTATATTTAATTGTATTTCCATAGTAGTATGCTGTCGTCCAGGGCCTACCGTATCCATCAACACACAAGTCAGTAACTTCCTGCCCCCAGTTGGTCGGATCGCTCTGTGAGGTCCATAAAAGATTCCCATTTGTGTCGTACTTTATAGTTCTGTCTCTATTATTCGCAGAGCCGGCGACATAAACATTCCCTGCCACATCAAGCGCAACCTTTGTCGCCCAATCAGAATTTTGCGAACCGCTGTTCCAGGTGCGGACCCAAATGGGCGCACCTGAAGGGTTGTATTTTATGGTTAGATAATCCTCGTTATTACCGGCTGCGTCGCTGGTGCCGCCAACGACATATATATTCCCTGAATTATCAACCCAGAGGTCATATCCTTCGTTATAGTCCGAGGTGGTGCCCGAGATATCATACCGCGCGCTCCATTGTTGATTGCCATTTTTGTCATACTTAATGGTTACACAATTCAAATCAATATTCTGGTCAGTCTCATATCCTGTCACATAGACATTGTAGGAGCCATCAATAGCAATTGCCCTGCCACAATTGAAGTATCCGTTGGGAACAGAATATTTCCGAACCCAGCAGGTATCACCATCAGGTTTATATTTGATTGTCGTGATGGTTGATGTGAGGAGGGGACCTGCCTGGCCGGTAAGATAGATATACCCGGAATCATCTACTATCATTGCCCGGGGTATATCTGTGCCATTATTCTGGTCATATCTTACGGTAAACTGTTGATTACCATTCGCATCGTATTTGATGAGTACATAATCAAAATCGGTATTGATACCTTTTGAACGACCCGCAACATAGACATTTTCATAGTCATCCACCGCAATGCCGTGGACGCAAGGATAATCAACACCGAGACCAGGCCCCCAATACTGGCGGACCCAAATAACTTCAAGCTGGCGAGAATATGAATGTTCGGTATATAACACCAAACAGGCAAACATCGCCAGACCGACCTTAATACCGTTAATGGACATCGCATTGCCTCCCTGGTTATCTATCTTAAGGTTATTATTGCAAAAAGCGTGCCTGAAGTTTAGAGGTTTTGTGTAAACAGATTTCTTGAAATTTCAAGGAATATTTTGGATTTCAAAAATTTTTGAATCTTTCAATATTCAAATTTTGACCAGAAATGGTCAATTTTTGACCGTCTAAATCCCTATCTTCTCATTTCTAACCGGAGAGTCATACTAATAAGGCTCTGGGTTGTTACAGCCTTTGCCAGCTGTTTAACCGCAAATTTAACCCCCTTACGAAGAGGGTCTCGGGATTTTTCAGTAGCACCCATCTTTCGTTCATTCGACAATTGGGCAGTTGTGGATGGAAAATCTGATTGATTTTTGGGAAAAATTATTTATAATAGAAATATGGCAAATGGTGAGAGAGTGAAGGTAGTCTTGGATAAGGATACAGATTTAAAATTCCCGAATGTATTGATAATTGATGCCTCGGCAGGGACAGGAAAGACCCATACCCTTACCCAGCGTTATGTCCAGTATATCCTGTCCAAAAGAGTCCCCCATAATGCTTTAGATAATATCCTTGCCATCACCTTTACAAATAATGCGGCGAGGGAGATGAAGCAGAGAGTCCTTGCTTGGCTTAAAAAACTTGCCTTGGGCATTGAGTGTGAGGAGAAGAGGCAGACTCTGGCAATTGTTGCCTTAGAGCCCGAAGAGATGAGAGAACGAGCAAGAGTGGCAATTGATAATATAATTGAGCACTGGTCAGACTTCCATATCCAGACCATTGATAGTTTTATGAACCGCATCCTGCGTGCTTCTGCCTCTGAAATCGGCATCCCATTAGAGGTTGAGATTACAGAATCTTATGATGTATTAACCGTTTCTGCCCTCAATCTTGTCCTGAAGGATATCGGCGATAAAATCTCCTTAAAAGAATTGGAGAGGTTTTTAGAGCTTTTGAACCAGGAATCCAATACCTTTATCTGGAATCCAATTCCAAGAATAGTTAAGACATTTAAGGAATTTCTTATAGAAGAGGGGAAGGCCCTGGAAAGGATTGCCTTTGAAGACCAATCAGCACTGATAGAAGAGAAATTCGCTCGCATTGAGGAGATATACCAGAGGGTTTTGAACCTTGGTTTGGGGGGTAAGATAAAAAAAAGAGTTCAAGAGGCAATGCAAAAAGGGGATATAAAAGAATTGATAAAAGAATTTGATAAAGAGAGTTTATGGTTTAATAAAAGGGGTAGATTAACTGAGGATGAAATTGCCGCCTGTGGAGACCTCCCTAAGGTTGTGGAGGAGTTAACGCTACTATTTTCCAGTTCATATTATCTCCATTATCGCATCTTCTATGAGCAATTCAAGATGGCACTCAATGCAGAAAAGAGAAGAGAAGGGATAATCCATTTCGATGATATTAACAAGATACTATCCGAATATCTAAATTGTGATAATATCCCAGAGGTCTATTACCACCTCGGTGATACCATCTACCATTTTCTCCTCGACGAATTTCAGGATACCGACCGCGTCCAGTGGGAAAATATTCAGCCATTGCTCTCTGAGGCATATGCCAAAGGTGGCTCCTTCTTTGCCGTTGGCGATATGAAGCAGGCAATCTATCTATTCCGTAAGGCGGACTATCGAATTATGAAGAAGATTGTCCAACAGATAAAATTCAGAGAATACCATGACAATCCTTATCTACCACCGAGTGTCATTGATAACGCCCGAATCCTTTCTCTTGAAGAAAATTTCCGCAGCGGAGATGTGATATTAAATTATGTTGACAATATATTCAAAAAGAGATTGAAACAGATTCAGGATACAATATTACTTAAGGAAGACCGCACCGGCCTCACAAATTACCTGCAGGAGACAAAGAGAAAGGGCCAGGGATATGTGAAGACGATTATTGTCAATGAAGGCGATGAGGAGCCAGAAAAGGTTCTCCTATTTGAAATATTGAGCGATATTCTTAAAAGGTATCAACCCCGTGATATCGCAATCCTTGCTCTGAAGAACAAACAGGTCGAAAAAATTGTAGAGTGGCTAACAGAAAGGTCTATTCCTACCGCTTCCTTCAGTTCTTTGAATATCAAAAAAAGAAGGATAATAATGGAAATTGTAAGCCTCTTAAAATTTCTCGATTCACCGATTGATAACCTCAGTTTTGTAAATTTCGTCACGGGTGATGTCTTTTTAAAGGCAGTAAAAGCAAAGGGGAGGGAAATTAGACGCGAAGATATACTATCATTTATTATGAGTGCATCAAGGCAAAATAATCTTAAAGAGAATCTCTATGTCTATTTTAGAGATAATCTTGAATTCAACCCGTTGTGGGAGGAGTTTTTTGAAGATTTATTTAACAAGGTTGGATATTATCCACTTTATGACCTAACCTGCCAGCTCTTCAGGATCTTTAATATCTTTGAGAATTTCAAAGAAGAAACTGGTTTTTTAGTCCGCTTCCTTGAGGCAATAAGTATTATGGAAGGAAAGGGTATGAATAATATTAAGGATTTTATAAAACTCGTTGCGGAGGAGGAAGGGGGTATTCTCAATGTTATACTCCCAGATTACATAGATACGGTCAAGGTGATGACATTCCATAAGGCAAAGGGGCTTGGCTTTCCAGTAGTAATAAATATGATCTATGACAGAAAAGAGGAGGGGAAATATAGGTTCTGTGAGAAGGAGAATGAGACACTGAGGGTCTATTACATTCCACAGGATTTCAAGAAAAACTCTCCTCCCCTGGAAAGAATCCGTTCCGAGAAAGAAGAGGATGAATTGATTCAATTCCTTAATCTTTTATATGTTGCCAATACACGGGCAATGAATGAATTGTATAATATTGTAATTAAGAGAGAGAATAAATACCACAACCCCTGTATTGACATCTTTGAGGAATTTGAAGATGGCAAAAAGGGTGCACCGCTTGAAAGGAGAGAGATCCCACAGAAATCTACGGAAATCAGGTTCCCTGAAGAATATAAGATAGAATTTATAGAGCAAAAAGAGGAGGGATGGTCTATAGACAGAATTCTGGAGACAAAGAGGGGTGAGTTCTTCCATGAAATTCTGGCGCAGATATCCTTCGTGGGGGATGATATTGATAAGAGACTTGATGAGATTATCAAACTGGTTTCAGCAAAAGGGAGGGGAACCTACGACCTTGAAGGGGTAAAAAAGACGATTTTGGATTTTTTAGGTGTTGAGATGGTAAGAGAATGGTTTAAAGAAAGACCGAAGCGGCAGGTGCAGAGGGAGGTTGAATATACTGGCGAGGATGGTCTTTTATACCGTATTGATCGCGTTGTAATTGACCCCGAAGTTATAACGGTCATTGATTTCAAGACCGGAGCCGAAGGGATTGAATCCTACTACACCCAATTGAATGATTATATCAAGATTTTAAGCAAACTGAATCCTCAAAAAGAGAGCAAAGGTTTTCTTGCTTTTGTGGAAACAAAAAAGGTGGTTGAGATAAAATGAAAAAGGGTTATCTCCTCTCTCCAGCCCTTGATATAATTGAGTTCACTACCGACCTCTTACTTGAAGATTCTGAAGAACTTTCGCATACCATCGTTGTCTTCCCCGGGAAGAGGCCTGGACATTTTTTGAGAAAATATCTCGCCGCGAGGCTCAAACACCCATTTATCCCTCCTAAAATTTTATCAATGGATGAATTTATTGATTTTATATATACTACGCTCCTTTGTTATGTTGACCGATTGGCAGAGCCGATAGACTGTGTCCCGATTATCTTTAATCTGAATAAGACTGAAAAACTTGTTGAAAATAGCGGAAGGCAACTTGCCCTTGATGAATTCCTTCCCTGGGGCTTCAAGCTTTTTGCCGATTTTGAAGAGATGTATATAGAGGAGATACCTCCGGAAAGATTAAAAGAGGTTGAGGAAATCGCCGGTGGAGAATTACCTGTAAAGATTGGGGAGGGGTTAATAAAACTCTCCCGCCTCTACCAGTTATTTTATGAGGAACTACAAAGACTCAATCTCTCAACCCGTTCCTTGCGGTATCGAAGGGTTGGTGAGCAAATCAAGAAGGCGAATTTCAATCTCTACAAACTCTTCTTTGTCGGACTCTTTGCCCTCACGAATTCGGAGAAGAGGATTCTATCACAACTTGCCCGGGATGGTAAGACATCCTTTATCTTCCAGGATGGGCCGGGTATTGACCAGACCATCAAGGCCCTCAAAATTGAAGTTGATAAGATAGATGCTGATGGAAGGTTGCCCATAATAAACTTTTACCAGGCAATGGATACACACAGTGAGGTCTTCAAACTTAATCAATTGATATCCCAGAGGAATAATTTTTGCCATAAAGATGTGATTGTGCTTCCCCTCCCCGACACCCTCTTTCCGGTTGTTCAACATACAATTGGATTTATCGGGAAAGACTACAATATCTCAATCGGTTATCCACTACTCCGCACACCGGTCTATGCACTCATCCAGACCCTTTCCGAACTTATCGCAACAAAAAATGGAGAGGAATATTACCTTTCCCCATATTTCAATTTTGTATTACATCCCTATGTTAAGAATATCTATTTTGACCGAAAAAGTTATGCAACAAGAATAATCTTTCATACAATTGAAGAGAAGTTTATGGAGAAAAGGAGACTGTTTGTTACATTAAGGGATATTGAAGAAGATAGAGAGGTTTTTGAAGAATGTATAAAGAGGCTACAGAGATATAAAGGCCTGAGGGTTGAGCTGGCAGGTATTAAAGGCCATCTGCGCACAATCCATAACATACTTATCAGACCTTTTGAAGAGATAAAAGATATTGGAGATTTTGCGGATAAATTTTTGAGTTTCTTCTCATTTATTTCAGAAAAGAGCCCGGCAAATCTCCACCCCTTTACTGCACCATTTATCAAGGCGGCACTGGAGGCAATCTATGAGTTGAAGACCTCTAATCTGAAAATGGAAAGATTTAAGGAGACGGATACTTCCGGTTCCTTAAAAATTATCTCCGCGCCATCCGATACCCATTTCCCGGGACACCAATTAAGGGACTCCAGATTCTTGGCTTTTTGGAGACAAGAAACATCAGATTTGACACCGTCTATATCCTTGATGTGAATGAGGGTGTCCTCCCAGATACAAGAAAAGAGGATACAATCTTACCCCATGGAGTAAGAGTCTATCTCGGATTACCAACCTATCAGACGCGCGAAAGGATCTTCAATTACTATTTTGAGACACTCCTCAAGGGGGCAAAGGAGGTTCATATATTTTATATTGAGGGAGCAGACAAAGAAAAGAGCCGATTCGTTGAGAAATTAATCTGGGAGCAACAGCAGAGGACAAAAAGACTTGATGTTGTAAAGGGCGATATCTTCTTTAATGTTCAGTTTTCTCAAAGGGAGCCGGCACCAATTGAAAAGACAGATGCGGTAATTCAACATCTCATAAATTCAGTGAGCCTTACCCCTACAAAGCTTGATGTCTATCTGAATTGCCCACTGAGGTTCTATTATGGCAATGTCCTGGGCCTCAGTCCGAAGGAAGAACTCACCAGAGAACCCGAGGCAATGGAGATAGGCGGTATTGTCCACAATATCTTAGAGGTCTTCTTCACTGCCAAGATCGGCAGACCCTTGATGATAAACGAAGATGATTATGAAGCGATGGATGATATTGTCGAGAAAATTCTGAAAGAGAATTTTGAGGCCCTATCCGATGGCCAATTCCACCTCGTTAGAATGCAGATTAAGAGACGAATGAATGATATCCTAAATTATCACAAGCGTGAGGGATTTTCAAAAAGGGTGATTATTGAGTGCGAAGGTAATAGATATCCCATTTATAGACCCGGTCGCAAGCTTCCTTCAATCTTCACGATAGAATTGTCAGATAAGAGGATGGTAGCACTGTCAGGCAAGATTGACCGCGTGGATAGAGAGGGGGACTCATACTATATCATAGATTACAAAACGGGAAAGTCAGCGGATGTCCCGAATTTGAAAAAATTTGATATAGAAAATCGTAAAGAATGGCTACAGACCCTTAAGTCGGTTCAACTCCCCAGTTACTTACTCATCTACTTATCAAAGAATCCAAACATCACAATTGAAAATATTAATGCGGGTCTTATGCTTCTTGGTAGGAAGGATATTAAAGTGGAGTATCTATTTCCCGATAAGATGACTCCGTCTGAGAAAAGAGATATCTATGAATCTTTAAAAAGGGCAGTTGTTATGCTGATTGAGGAGATTTTAGATCCATCTATACCCTTTCTACCCACTGACGATACTGAATTATGTCCTAATTGTGACTTCAAGGTGATGTGTGGGAGGCAATGGATTGAAAAGAGATGGTGAGGGGAAGAGTTTGCGGTGGTTGACCTTTCGCCCCTTGACATCTCCCCCATTTTGGCTATAATATACCATTCTCATTCACCCCATACCTCGTAGCGAAATCCCTGCCTGCCCTGATATAACCAGATATCGGGGCAGGCGGAATGAGATTTGTGGATGAATGAAAAAAGGGGGTCTTGTGAGGCAAGTCCTTATTATGGGAGCAGCAGGTCGGGATTTTCATAACTTTAACATCTTCTTCAGGAATAATCCTGAGTATAAGGTAGTATGCTTTACTGCCACCCAGATTCCCAATATTGAAGATAGAAGGTATCCAGGGGAACTGGCAGGTAAAGGGTATCCCAAGGGAATTCCAATCTTTTCCGAGAGTAAGTTAACCGCCTTAATAAAAAAATATAAGATTGATATAGTCGTCTTTTCCTATTCAGATATTTCCCACAGTTATGTGATGCACAAGGCATCAGAGGTAATTGCGGCTGGTGCCGACTTCTGGCTTTTAGGACCCCGGTCTTCAATGTTGAAATCAAGGCGTAAGGTAATTTCTATCTGCGCCGCAAGAACCGGGGCCGGTAAGAGTCAAACAACGCGGCGGGTTTGCGATATCCTTAATGAGTTGAATGTCCAATTTTCGGTAGTCAGGCATCCAATGCCTTATGGCGATTTAAGGAAGCAGGTAATTCAGCGATTTTCTTCAATGTCTGACCTTGACAGATACCAGTGCACAATAGAAGAGAGGGAGGAGTATGAACCCCATATCCGCAGGGGCAATACGGTCTTTGCCGGTGTTGACTATGAAAGGATTCTGAAAGAGGCCGAAGAGATTTCGGAGATAATCGTATGGGATGGCGGGAATAACGACCTCCCATTTTATGAATCTGATCTTCACATTGTTGTGGTTGATCCATTTCGGGTCGGCAATGAGAGTTCATACCATCCAGGCGAGGCAAATGTGCGCCTTGCGGATGTAGTTATAATAAATAAGGTTGATACCGCCCCCAAAAAGAATGTAGAGATTTTAAAGAATAATATTCATAAATTGAATAATCGGGCAATAATTATTGAAGGAGAATCACCGATTTATGTGGACAGTCCGGATTTGATCTACAATAAAAGGGTAGTGGTTGTTGAGGATGGACCAACCTTGACCCACGGTGAGATGCCATTCGGGGCCGGGGTGATTGCGGCAAAAAAATTTAAGGCAAAGAAGGTTGTTGACCCGCGGCCATATGTAATTGGCTCAATAAAGAAGACCTTTAAGGTCTATCCCCAGATTGGTCCTTTGATTCCGGCGGTGGGTTATTCAAAAAATCAGATCGCTGAGTTACAGAGGAGTATCAATAGAACTCCGGGTGATATTGTTATTATTGCTACCCCGGTTGACTTGAGAAAGTTTTTAAAACTTAATAAGCCGGCAGTAAAGGTCAGTTATGAATTAAAAGAGCGAAATGGGCAAATACTTAAAGATTTAATAAAGAAAGTTGTTAAAGGTATTAAGAATTGAAAGGAGCAGGATGAAGAAATTGGTCTATAATTTTGGTGGCAAAAGGGCGGATGGTTCGGCAGAGATGAAGAACCTGCTCGGTGGTAAGGGGGCAAACCTCGCTGAGATGACAAATCTCGGGATAAGGGTTCCCCCCGGTTTTACAATTACCACCGAGGTCTGTAATTATTACTACAAGAATAAAAAGAGACTGCCCAAAGAATTAAAGAGGCAGGTAAAAAAGGGGATGGAGAGAATGGAAAAGTTATTGGGTAGAAGGTTTGGTGACCCAGAAAATCCCCTTTTAGTCTCGGTTCGTTCTGGGGCGAGGGCATCTATGCCGGGAATGATGGAGACGGTCTTGAATATCGGGCTTACCGAAAAGACAATCCCCGGTTTGATAAAAGAGAGCGGCGGTAATGAGAGGTTCGTCTATGATGCCTATCGCCGGTTGATAATGATGTATTCGGATGTGGTAATGGAGAAGGCAGAGGGGAGTGAACCAAAGGATGAGGACTCTGGAATCCGTCGCCAGCTGGAAAAGATAATGGAAGAGATAAAAGAGAAAAAGGGATATAAAAGTGATACCGAATTCTCGGCTGATGACCTGAAGGAACTCTGCCGGTTATTTAAGAATAAGGTAAAAGAGGTCCTGGGCCGAGAATTTCCTGATGACCATAATGAACAACTCTGGAGTGGAATAAAGGCGGTCTTTGCCTCCTGGAATGGGAAGAGGGCGGTTGCCTATAGAAAGATAGAGGGAATCCCTGATGACTGGGGAACTGCCTGCACTGTTCAGGCAATGGTCTTTGGGAATATGGGGGCGGATTCAGCCACCGGGGTAGGATTTACCCGCAATCCCGGTAATGGAGAAGATGAGTTTTATGGTGAATACCTCATAAATGCCCAGGGTGAGGATGTGGTTGCCGGTATCAGGACACCCGCCCCGGTGAATGAATATTCTAAGAGCGAACATAATAAGGACCTGATCTCCCTTGAGAAGGCGTTGCCTGAGATTTATAAGGAACTCTATACCTACCAGAAGAGGCTTGAGCGCCATTATCGGGATATGCTTGATATTGAGTTTACAATTGAACGGGGAAGACTCTATATGCTACAGTGTCGCGTGGGAAAGAGAAACGGACCGGCGGCAGTAAAGATAGCAATGGATATGCTGAAAGAGGGGCTGATTACCAAGGAAGAGGCAGTGATGAGAATTACCCCGGCCCAGCTTGATGAACTGCTCCATCCCATGATTGATCCAAAGGCAGAGATGAATGTAAGGCCAATTGCCAAAGGCCTACCGGCTGGTCCCGGCGGCGCAACTGGCCAGATTGTATTTACGGCAAGGGATGCGGTGGAATGGTCAAAAAAGGGAAAGAAGGTAATTTTGGTCCGGGAAGAGACGAATCCTGAGGATGTTGATGGAATGAGGGCAGCTCAGGCAATCCTTACGGCCAGGGGTGGGATGACCTCCCATGCAGCACTGGTCGCGCGGGGCTGGGGGAAGTGTTGTATCGTGGGATGTGGTGCCTTGCAGATTGACTACGAGGAAAAGAGCCTGAGAATCGGAGAGAAGGTATTTAAAGAAGGAGACTGGTTGACATTAAATGGCACAAAAGGGAATGTCTATGAAGGGGAACTGCCGATGATGGCATCTGCGGAGGAGAATCTCCTCCTTATGGAATTCTTAAAGGTCTGTGATTCAGTGAAGAGATTGGGGATCCGGGCAAATGCGGATACACCTGCCGATGCCCAGCGGGCAAGGAAATTTGGTGCCTGTGGTATCGGGCTGATGAGAACAGAACATATGTTCTATGGCAAGGGTTCTGAAGAACCCTTATTCTTACTGCGCAAGATGATTATGTCAAAAACCGAAGAAGAGAGGCGTAAGGCACTGGATGAACTATTCCCCTATGTAAAGAAGGACATAAAGGGTGTCCTTGAGGCAATGGATGGTTTTCCAGTGGTAATCCGTCTTTTAGACCCCCCCCTCCATGAGTTCGTCCCTAATGAACCGGATAAGAGGGAGAGGCTTGCCCAGGAGTTGAATATCACAATTGAAGAGTTGAATGAACGCGCCGATATGCTCCATGAGTCAAATCCGATGATGGGCCATCGGGGTGTCCGTCTTGGTATTACATATCCTGAGGTGAGCGAGATGCAGATTCGTGCGATATTTGAGGCATCTGCCGAACTGATAAAAGAGGGTAAGAAGCCATATCCGGAGATAATGGTGCCGGTCGTTAGTGAGGTCTCTGAATTGAAAGACCAGGCGGTGATTGTAGAGAAGGTCTATAAAGAGGTCTTAAAGAAATATAACCTCAAGAAGATAAGATATATGTATGGAACTATGATTGAGATCCCCCGCGCCTGTATAGTTGCCGATGAGATCGCAACCGTTGCCCAGTTCTTCTCTTATGGCACAAACGACCTTACCCAGATGGGATTTGGATTTTCCCGGGATGATATTGGGGGATTCCTGCCGGATTACCTAAACAAAGGGATCCTCCCTAAAGACCCATTCCAGTCCATTGACCAGAAAGGAATTGGTGAGTTGATTGAGATGGGAATTAAGCGCGGGAGGAAGGCAAGAAAAGACCTTGAGATTGGAATCTGTGGTGAGCATGGAGGTGATCCGGATTCAATCCACTTCTGCCACCGGGTCGGTATGGACTATGTCTCCTGTTCGCCCTTCCGGGTGCCGATTGCAAGGCTTGCGGCTGCCCAGGCAAATGTCCTTTATAAATCCAAAAGGGAAGATAAATGACCTATCCGTATTTGTTGTCAATTTCTCTATCCTCTCCGCCCTCTGCCAAACAGTGTGGCAGAGCCGCGGGGAGGGTAGGGGTTTCAGGGGTGAAATCCCTGCTGAGAAGATTGGTTCATGACCAGAAAGTGTGGTAAAAAAATTGAAAGGCATCCTTAGATCTATATAATCGGAACTATTCCAACCAGCATCTAAGGATTCTGGCTTTAGGCGCCTGAGGGAGAGATTTA
>CBFGJQ010000211.1:0-2955 GCA_965649095.1 Caldifarciminota bacterium
GGAAAATTGCATATATAAAACCATAACAGATTGAAAATATTAACCGGTCAGGATAGAGTTGTAATTTATGCACAAGTTCCAGGCGAAGGTTAAAGTTTTCCAGATTAGGCAGGATATAATAGAATACATAGGCAAGATACTTTATTGCAGGAATCTTTACCGTATCGGCAAAGAGTTTCAAATCCGGGCTTGCATGGCCGATGATATAGAATATCACACCCGTTATTGAGGTCAGTGTTGCTGAAGAGAAAGAAGAAAAGAGCAAAAGGATTCCCAAAAGGACCATTATCTCAATGAGTGAGAATGGCAGGTTGAGTAAAATTGGAAGGTCAAACTTACCTTCATATATGAGTATGACGATTTGATGAATTAAAGCCATTGCACCTTCTAATAAGGCAATCAATAGGAATAAGCCTAAAAATTTACCTAATATAATTTCGCTTCTCCTTACCGGTTTGGTAATGACCGTATAGATTGTCCTTTTTTCAATATCCTTATGGATTAGAGTAGAGCCGATGATAATAACTACAAGAACGCCAAATAAAGACGCAACTGCCATTCCAAAATCCCTGATTAGTTTTGGTGATTCACCAAGGGCAAAAGGTTCAAGGAACATAGAAATCACAATGAGTAAAATGCTAAAGATTATCAGCAAGACCATTATCCTCTGCCTGAATGCCTCTTTAAATGTGTTCTCTAAGATGGCAAGAATTCTATTCATTTAACTCCTTGCACTTGATTTTACTTGTTCAAAGAACCAGTCCTCAAGGGAGACTTCATCAGTCTTTGTTTCCTTCTTCAGAAGTTCATCCAGGGTTCCCACTTTCATAATCCTACCTTCTATTATTATCCCGATTCTATCACAGACTACCTCTGCGTCGGGCAGGATATGGGAAGAGAAAAAGACGGTCTTTCCTTTTTTCTTTTCTTCTAAGATCAGATCCTTTATCTCTTTTCTCCCAATCGGGTCCAGACCTGTGAGGGGCTCATCAAGGACTAATAAATCAGGGTTACTAACAAGCACCTGGGCAATGCCAATTCTCTGAAGCATTCCGCGGGAGTATTTTCTTAATGGTAAATGAGCAGCACTCTTCAACCCAACCTTAGCCAATAATTCCATAAGGCCTTTCTTATTTGTAAGTTCACTGGAAAGCATTGAATGTATTTTCAAAAATTCATAGCCACTGAGATGTTCGTAAAAATAAGGTGACTCAGGCAAGAAACCAATCCTTCTCTTTGCCTCAAGACTATTTTGGGGATGGCCAAAGACTTCCACCTTACCCTTATCAGGTTTTAATAGCCCTGTAATTATCTTTATTGTTGTTGTCTTGCCAGCACCGTTTGGACCCAAAAATCCAAAGACCTCGCCCCGATAAATCTCAAGGGAGATTCCTTTTAAAACTTCTTTCTTCTTTTCCCAGAAATGAATCTTGAAGGAGCGGTATAAATTTTCTATCCTGAGCGCAATTCCCACGGAATATTATAACCCAAAATGGAATTTTGTAAAGGCTTGACATTGCCCCTTTTTTATGTAAGATTGAAGTGGAAAAGGAGTCTGATGAAAAGGAGATTCTTGCTTATCTTAATATTTTTATTACCCCTTTGGGCGATTGAACTGAAAGAAGTGATAGATAAGACCATCCAGAACTATCAGAATCTGAAGAGTTTCTATGTAGAATTCACCCAGGAATTCTGTGAAAAGGCATCCCAGACCTGCCAGAGTTTTGAGGGCAAGATCTACTTTTTAAGCCCAAATTTTTTCCGGATGGAGATGAAAGAGCCAAAGCAGATTTATGTGGGTGATAGCATATCCCTCTGGGTCTATTTTCCGGACAAGAAGAAGGCAATCAGACAACACTTCGGTTTTCAGATGCCCTTTGCGGTAAATCCTGACCTATTTCTAAAAGATTACAATGATCGTTTCAATGCGGAATTAAGGGTAAATAAAAATTATGAGATCATCCTGTCGCCAAAGGAGGAAACTGAAATTTACAAGCGGGTTGCTGTTCTCGTAAACAAAGAGGACTTCAAGATAACCGGGATTACAGTTATTGATAATACCGATTCAGAGAATAGATTCATCTTCAAGAATATCCAGTTGAATAAGAAAATCTCAAAGAAGCTCTTTAAGTTTAATCCACCAAAAGGGACGGAGATAATTGAGCAGTAATTTTTTGATGGATAATAGATGTTTTGCCTGTGGCAATGAAAACGAAAAGGGGTTAAAATTAAACATCACGGGCACTCCGGAGGGAGTAGTATCAACCATCAGATTACCCGCTGATTATCAGGGCTATTCCGCCATTGCCCATGGTGGGATTATTGCTACAATTCTTGATGAGATGGCGGTCTGGGCCGCATATAAAAACGGATATAAGTCCGCGACCTGTGAATTAAGCGTCCGGATAAAAAAACCGATGTACATTGGGCAGGAATATATTGCAAGGGGATGGGTAATTGAGGCACGAAACAGATTGATCAGGGCCGGGGCAGAATTGAAAGAGAAAAATGGCGAATCAATTGTCGCCTCAGCCGATGTGAAGTTGATAAAAATTGATTAAGGTTCATCTTATATCCCTTGGCTGTCCTAAGAACCTCGTTGATTCTGAGAAATTACTGGGTGGTTTATTAGCCACGGAGGAGGTGATTCTCTCTTCTTTCAAGAAGAGTGATGTTGTTATCATCAATACCTGTGGCTTTATTGAGCCGGCAATAAAAGAGACCGAAAAGGAAATCAGAAGGATGCTCAGATTCGCAAACGGTAAGCGGGTCTATGTATTTGGTTGTGCAGTGAATCGTATGCGGGAAGTCCTTGCCAGAAAATTTAAAGGTGTAGCAGGTTGGTTTTCATCAACCCAGGCCGATGAGTTGCTCACTACCATTACAAATCACCAGGATATTTTAGATACAAGGTTTCTTTCAACAAGGGGATTCTCTTATCTGAAGATTGCAGAT
>CBFGJQ010000212.1:0-2954 GCA_965649095.1 Caldifarciminota bacterium
GGTGCACAAACTTAGATGGAGCATCTCTGGGGGTTTTCAGGGGGTATCCCCCTGAACTAAATAACCCGATTTCGGTAAGATTATTTTGATTTAAACCGTCTTATTGACAAAGAGAAGAAACTTTATATAATTTTAGGGGTGGAGAGAATGGAAACGAATGCCCGAGTTCATTTATATATCTCCGGTATTGTTCAGGGGGTCTTCTTCCGTGCCCATACCCGGGATATTGCAAGAGAACTCAATCTGACTGGCTGGGTGACAAATCTGCCTGATGGTAGGGTTGAGGTTGTTGCCGAAGGTCCACAATCGGCACTTCAGAGGCTGATCGATTGGTGCCACAAAGGACCACCCGGGGCTCAGGTTGATGACTTAGAAGTAAACTGGGAAGACTATTCGGGTGATTTCAAGAGTTTTGAAATAAGATACAGGATTTAAAACAGGAGAATTAGAATGGTCTCTGCTTCAGAATTGAAAAGCGGTATGACTATCAAATTAAACAATGAGTTATTTAAGGTGATCGCTACCGAGTTAAAGATGGGGACGGCAAAGTTTGGCTCAATGGTTTATGTGAAGTTAAAAAATTTAAAGACCCAAGCACTTACTGAACAGAGATTTCATCCCGATGAAAAACTTGATGATGTAATGGTGGAGATTGTGCCAATGGAGTTTATCTATCAAGACCGAGATAGTTATTGCTTTATGCATCCAGAGACCTATGAGCAGATTCTCATTGACCAGCGTCAATTGGGAGGATTCAGCAAATTCCTCACCGCCGGATTGAAATTGAAGGTAGAATTTTATGAGGGTAAACCGATAGATGTCATAATCCCCAAAACGGTTGATATAAGGGTAGAATCAACGGGTGCAGGATTGAAGGGCGAGTTTGATGCGGCATATAAACCAGCAACCCTGGAGAATGGAATGGAGATTTTGGTTCCACAGTTTATTAAACCGGATGATATAATCCGAATTGATGTAGAAACAAAGAGATATCTTGAGCGGGTAAAGGGCTGATTATGGGGGTAAGGGTTTATAGAAAACCTTCTTTAAAGAATTCGGTCCTCTTATGTGGCTGGCCGGGCATCGGGAAGATTGGGCTCATTGCCATTGATACACTTCGTGAACAATTGAAGGCAGAAGAATTTGGTGAGATTGAGGCCTGGGATTTCTTCTATCCTAACGAGGTTTCTATAAAGGGGGGAGTCCTCAAGAGTTTGAACTTTCCGCGCAATAAGTTCTACTACAAGTCAACCAAAGAATGTGATCTTATCTTCTTCATTGCCGATGAGCAACCATCTGAAGAACAGGGGGGATATGGCCACGGTGAAAAGGCATATCACCTTGCCAGCATGGTTCTGGAGGTGGGAATGAGGTATGGGATTAGGCGGGTCTATACTTCAGGGGCGGCAGTTGCCCAGATTCACCATACCTCCCTGCCAAGGGTCTGGGCAGTTCCCAATACACCTTCCCTTATTAGCGAAATCCGCACTTATGACAACACAGTCCTTATGTCCGACATTGAAGGAAGGCAGGGGCAGGGAACAATCACGGGTATGAACGGATTAATGTTGGGTGTTGCCCGCACCTTTGGGTTAGATGCGATATGCCTGATGGGGGAAATTCCCTATTATCTCCAATGGTTTCCTTTCCCCTGGCCTAAGGGTTCAAAGGCGGTGCTACAGGTTTTAACAAAAATCCTGTCGGTTGAGATAGACATTTCGATTTTTGATCGCTACATTGAACAGATCGATAAGAATGTTGAACAGGTCCTCAACGCCTTTTTAGAAAGCCTGCCCGAAGAGATACGGGAGAAGTTTGTAGAGAGTTTTGAGAGATTGAAGGAGAGTCAGGCGCCACTCCGACCGATAAGCGAGGAAGAAGTCAAATGGTTTAAGGAGCACAGCGATGAGTTCTTCCGTGATTTCTTTAAAAAAGAACCCGGTGGCTGATTTATTTAAATTCTTAAAAAAACCGAGGTTAAACAATCCAATTCTTTTGGTTATCTGGGAACGGAGTTTAGGAAACTTAGCCAAGAGAGTTGGCGGGATGCTCGTTGAAAAATTATCCGCTGAAGTCTTTTGTGAAATCAACCCCACGGGTTTCTATCACCTGAGTGGTGTTGAAATTATAGATGATGTTGCCTATATTCCCCGAAATAGATTTTTCTATGGACAGAGAGACGACCTTGTAATATTCATCGGTTATGAGCCACAGTTAAATCATTATCAATTTCTCTCGGCGCTTCTTGATATCGCCCAACACCATCTCTTTGTCCAGGAGATATACACATTAAGCAGTTTTGCAAGTGTTCTAGCTTATAATGCACTGAGGGTGATATATGTAGTATATAACGAGGATGAGATGAAGAAAAGAAGGGAGGATTATAAACTTGTGGATATGAACTATGTCGGTCCCCCTGCAATCAGCAGTTATCTTTTGTGGGAGGCAAAAAGGAGGAGAATCTTCGGGATAAGTCTCTGGCCAGAGGTCCCATTCTATCTTGCCTCAATAGACGATTTTAAGGCTCAGAAGGTAGTCCTTGAGTTTTTGGGAAGGCGCTTCAACATTGACTTTGACCTCGGTCAAATTGACCAACTGGCTGAAGAACAATCAAAAAATTTATTGGACTTGAGAGCGAAGGATAAGAAGGTTGACCGCTACTTGGGGTCAATAGAATTGAATATCCCCCTTACCCAGGAAGAGAGTCTCTATCTAACAAACAAGATTCAGGAAAGATTGCGCCATTGAATTAAAAGGCACCTTCTCCAATTTCAATTCCCGGAAGGACGGTACTGTTCGCTCCGATTGTAGCACCCTTTCTTATTATTGGCCCTGCGAGTTTTAATTTTTTTCCTTTTTAATAGTGACGAGTTTGACAGAACATATCATCAGGGGCTAAAGCCCCTGAAACCCCAACCCTCACCCTCCCCTCTCCCTTGAAAAGGGAGAGGATA